>CAZOXC010000322.1:0-4646 GCA_964583205.1 uncultured Pirellulaceae bacterium
GAACAAAATTGGTGATCGTCATTCCCGTATTTTCTGAAAGCGATTCGTCCATCACTGAAGGAGTCGAATCTTCCTGGGATGTCGAATTCACTTCACCATTCTGACAGGTTTCGCAAGTACAACCAGGATTGTTGGCGTTGTGAAGATGATTGCTTTCGTCAGGGTTATGCCCAAAAATACTTTGGTCCATGACCGATGCTACATTGCTGATCATCACTTCGCTGACAGACGCTTCACCAGATGGGGCCGAGATGTCGACTCCATCAAGTTCCTTTAGGTCGAATCCAGCCATCACAACTGGAAATTCAGACTCGTTGCGAACCAGGAAACCGATACCAGATCGGAACACAGGAGTGCTTCCTAAATGCTGCGAGTATCTGAACGAGTAAAACTTGGGCGTCCCATCAGCCTTACGCATCACTTCAGACAACACATTGCCTTCTGCTTTAACTTCCGGAATCAGCTCGCCAATATCATCAGCGTACAACTGACTCCATTCACTGAGATGTGAATTGGCACTCTCCAGCGGATTACTTCCGGTGGCTAACGGCGTTCCGTAAATCATCGAAGTCACGCCGGACTTCTCGTAGAATTTTGCTTTAGGAAGAGCTTCAGAAAACTGCTCTTTGACATCCGTTAAAATCTGCGCGTATCCAACCGCGCAAAAGTTCATAGTGAGGCATACCACCCCAACAAAACCCAAACAACGCATCAATAACCCCCATTGATAAGATTGAAGTTAGGCCTAATCGTAGCCGATTTTGCTGGTGTTTTTACCCAAGGTTCAGCATTTTTGGTGTGGAATCACTTAATTTCTGCCTGAATCGTAGATTCCAACACAACAATCCGGGTAAATTTTCATCTTGACATTTCCATTGTTGGCGATCCTAGCACCATGTGGCCGTTCGCGAGTCTACCTTAATCACTTTTTGTACATTCAGTTTTGCAGTTTGAAATTCTATAAACCCGCCACCTGCGATTGCTTTTCGTCACTCGTTCGCAGACAACAGTGCGTTTCCAAAGTCGGGAATTTATAATCGGATGCCTGGTGGACTCTATGATTTTTTCCCATCAAAGATCAGGCCTGCTGGTCACACAAGTTTTGACAGATTTTAGAAAGTTGAATCGATGCTCAAATTGGCGCTCCCGCAACTGGCACCCGTCTGGCTCAATCGTGATCAAGGAATCCAAAAGGTCGTGGACTCGATCGAAGAAGCTGGCCAAAACCAAGCCAACTTGATCGTGTTCGCCGAAGCGTTCGTTCCCGGCTACCCTTACTGGCTGTCATCTTTCGGTGGCGCTGAATTCAACTCTGAAAAACAAAAAGAGATCTTCGCACATTATTCCGAGCAGGCGGTCACGATCGAAAAGGGACACCTCGACCCCATCGCCGCAAGTCTGTCAAAACACAAAATGGCAGCCTACGTCGGGATCATCGAAAGGCCACTGGATCGCAGCGGCCACTCGTTGTATTGCAGCTTTGTGTTTATCGACGCCCAAGGCCAAATTCAATCGGTGCACCGCAAGATGCAGCCAACTTATGAAGAGCGACTGGCCTGGGCTCCCGGCGACGGCAACGGACTGGTCACTCATCAAGTCGGCGAGTTTACCGCTGGGGGTTTGAATTGCTGGGAAAACTGGATGCCACTTTCACGAGCAGCCTTATACGGTTTAGGCGAGGACCTGCATGTTGCTTGTTGGCCAGGTTGTCGCCGCAATACCGAAGACATCACGCCGTTCCTTGCAAAAGAAGGTCGCAGTTATTCGGTCGGCGTCTCGGCACTAATGCGGCGCGACGATGTCAGAGACGACACCCCTTTCGCAACCGAGATCAGACAATCGCTGAAAGAAAACCATGCCGATGGAGGCAGTTGTGTCGCTGCGCCGGACGGATCCTGGGTGCTGGAACCATTGGTCGATCAGGAACAAATTCGTTTTTGTGAACTGGACCCGGCGTTCGTTCGACGCGAGCGTCAAAATTTCGACCCCGCCGGACACTATTCTCGACCCGATGTCACTCGGCTAAACGTCAACCGCCAGCGACAAGCCATTTGCGATTACAAAAACGAAACAGTTTAGAAACGTTTGCGGATTTCCCGCTTGGCGAACTCACTTCGCTCGCCTAACCAACCTGGCAAACGAAATCGGCAACAACGAGCCCCACAAAGACGCCCAGCCATACTGGCCTAGCCGTCTTCGTCGTGCCCTTCGCCCTCGCCGCTGCCATGATGCTCATCTCCGTCTTCATCATGACCTGAACCTTCACCGTGTTCACCATGGTCATGGTCGCCGTGGTCATCATGGTCTCCGTGGTCGCCGTGATCGTCATGGTCACCATGGTCATGGTCGTCACCATGTTCGCCGTGATCGTGATCATGATCGTGATCGCTGGAGCTGCTCGAATCCCCATCGGCGGGAGTGCAGCCAGTCGCGACTCCCAAGCTCACCATTACCGCCATCGAAAGGAACATGGCAAAAAGCGTGTACAATTTCATTTTCATTTCCAGCCAAAAGTTCAGTTGTCTACCCGTTTCATCTGCCATCCATATTAGCGTGCCTGTAACCAGTCCACAATTGACTACCTGGACAATGGTAGCGAGGCAACACAGGTGCCGGAATTATCTACAATCCAAGTCGCGGGATCCCATTCAGATGGGTTTGCACCGTGAACTGAAACGTTCGGAAATTGGTGGAGCCACTTTTGTTGGATCCGATAAGAAACACATCACTCAGCACAATGTTGCCGTCAGACCAATCGTCCGTTTCATCGGGACTCAAAAACTGTTTTTGCAATTCTCGATTTCCATATTTCTGTTGCGCCAAACCCAGTAAATAACTATCCTCCCAAACCCTAACGTCGATACCGAGTTTTCTTTGTGCAGCGAAATATGCCTGTTCAATTTTCACGTACTCGGATGGAGTCGTTTCGCCAAACACCAGTTGTTTGTAGGCCAGGCTTTTTCGAGCGTCCAAGTCTGCCAATTCGGGAGAAACTCGATACGACGCGCGGATCAATTTTTTTCCGTCGAACACGCTCAGAAATTCGACCGTGCTGTCCTTTTCAATTCGCTGCAGCGGACTCTCCAACGCCAGGCATTTTCTAAAGTCGTACCAGGTGAAAGCCGGGTGCGTTGCCGAATCGTTTTGCGCAGCCGGAGTTACCAAGTAATGCGTTCCCAATGCCAACGTCTTGTCGTCAATTACACATGCCGACAAGTGCAGACTCAGCCTGTGAAACTGACGCGAGCTGAAAGTGACGATTTCTCGAGAAAGAATCGCCTCGGACCTTACAGGTTCATTTAGCTTTACCAGAATCAGGTAGGGGTTTCCTCGTTGTTCATCCTTTGGGTTTCTTCGATACGAGGCAAAGGTGATCAAGTCGACATCGTCATAGGCGATTCCCGCAACATTGTTTAGCGAGTCCATGATAGTTTTATAATAGCCGGACACATCATATTGTCCTGAGTCACGAATCTTCGCAATGTTCAGAAAAATGACTCGTTGAGGATCAGGAGGGAATCGATTCAACATACTGAATCGAACATTTTCCTCGTCAACTGACGATGGCAACCTATTCAAGGAAGTCTTGTTGACCCGCACGTTCGCCGATTCGACGTACTCCTGTTGAGGCGCCGCCTGGCTGGGCAGATCGACTTGACGATCGGCTTGCCGAGTTTCTCTGCGCTGGACTTGCGGAGCAACAGAACTCGAAGTTGATTCCATTTCATCCTGATCGTAGTCTGGCAAGACCGGCTGCTCAGACTCTTGAGCCAATCTGGGCTGGCTCTGCAGTGTCAGCAACACGATGGCCGTGACAACTCCACCGCCGATCAAAAAGACAAAGACAGCCACAAGCCCGGCAACTTTCCAGCCCGCTTCAGCCGGCGGTTGCATGCCTCGATAGCTGGACTGGCCAGAACCGGCGGGTCTTGCGTGAACGGCGGTTCGGACTACTGCAGGATCCAAATTGGGCAGAACCGGATACGCACCGTATACTCCGTCCTGATGATCGGCATCGGCGACAACTTCAAAAATTTCCGATTCTACGGAACTCTGAATTGGGCGAATCTGTTTATCACAGCCCGGACACGAAACGATCTTCCCCGACTTCTTCGAGGGGACCTTCATTTTCTGTCCGCATGAACAACGAATGACAAACGGCATTTACTCCACCTTTGCCTTCAGCAATCGACACATAACTCGATTCAACAACTTGCATTGATCGACCAAGCAGACCTAAACAGCCGCTCGACGATCAACATCTCCCACCTTAACTTGCCCCACCTTGCCAGTCGAGCGACCCGTTTGGAGCCTCGACGACATCCCTATTATATAAGCATCCCGTTTTTTATCGAGATCGATCGTTTTTTCGTCAAAATTAGAGGTAATGAATTCCCGGGCGGAGAAGAGGAACACTAATTGGCACTGATCTGCACTAATCAAATGCTGGGTTCGAAGGAAAATGTTCAGTGTTACAAGTGGCTTTGCTTGTCATTGGTGAAGAACGGCTGGGAAAGTTTTGAAAGAAGCTTTTGGCCAACTAACAATTTTTATTATTGTCGATAAGTGAAAATTAGTGTTCACACCGTGAAGAAGAGGAACACTAATTGGCACTGATCTGCACTAATCAAATGCTGGGTTCGAAG
>CAZOXC010000323.1:0-4645 GCA_964583205.1 uncultured Pirellulaceae bacterium
AGAAGCTGGGAGGTCGAATTCCTCGCGGAGTGTTACTGGTGGGCCCGCCGGGAACTGGAAAGACCTTGCTGGCCAAAGCGATTGCGGGCGAAGCGAAAGTACCTTTTTTCAGCTTGTCTGGAAGCGACTTTGTCGAAATGTTCGTGGGTGTCGGTGCCGCGCGTGTCCGCGATATGTTCCAACAGGCAGAAGCCAAAGCACCCTGTATCATTTTCATCGACGAACTGGACGCGCTGGGCAAGTCTCGTGGTGGCAGCGTCGTTGGTGGACATGATGAACGCGAACAAACGTTAAATGCACTTCTGGTGGAAATGGATGGCTTCAGTTCCAACAGTGGCGTTATCGTCGTCGGTGCCACCAATCGGCCGGAGACCCTGGATGCGGCACTGATGCGACCGGGCCGATTCGACCGACACGTGCTGGTTGATCGACCAGACCTGAATGGTCGAGAAGACATTCTGAAGGTTCACGTGCAGAACGTAAAACTGAACCCCAAAGTTGACTTGTCCAGAATCGCCTCGATTACGCCCGGCTTTGTCGGTGCGGATCTTGCCAATCTGGTGAACGAAGCAGCCTTGCTGGCGGCTCGAAATGACAAGTCCAGTGTGGGTATGGACGAGTTCAATGAGGGCGTCGAGCGAGTCACAGCGGGCTTGGAGAAAAAACAACGCATCATGGACGAAGAAGAGAAGCATCGCGTCGCCTATCACGAGGCCGGCCATGCACTGGTGGCTTACAGCCTGCCCAACACGGATCCGGTTCACAAAGTCTCGATTATTCCACGAGGCCTGGCGGCACTTGGATACACCATGCAGCGGCCTGAAGGCGAGCGGTTTTTGATGACGCAGAGTGAACTGGAAAGTCAAATCCAGATTCTGCTGGCCGGCACCCTGACCGAAGAAATGGTTTATCGAGACGTTTCAACGGGCGCCCAAAATGATTTGCAACGTGCCACGGATATTGCCCGAGCCATGGTCACCGAATACGGCATGAGCCGGTTGGGACGCATCTTTTATTCTGAATCCCGGCGTTCCGCTTTCCTGGCTGGCTCGGTTGAAGATGTCGGTCGAAAGTACAGCGAAAAGACCGCTCGAGAAATCGACGAAGAAGTCAAACGAATCGTCGACGAGTCAATCGAGAAGGTCAAGCACATCCTGGAAGTCCGCCGCTCCGCACTGGAAGCGTTGACCGAGCGATTGATTGAAGTCGAGTCGGTCGACTCCGTGGAACTGAAAATAATCATCGACGAATCTTCTCCGGGACCGGTTGTCGTACCGGGCACTGTCGGACGAAAAATCAAAGATGAACGACCTCAAAATCCGGATTTGAAAATCCAGGATGATGACAACGAAAGGTCGGCCCAATAACCTGACTCGATTCAAGCATTGAGTTAAGCCGAACGAACAAGGGAATCATCGTCGTGAAGCTGGCAATCTGCAATGAAATTTATCGAGACTGGCCCTGGGCTCGAGCCTTCGCGCATGCCCGGCAATGCGGCTATACCGGCCTGGAAGTCGCACCCTTCACCCTGCACGACGAATCCGGACAGATCTGCCCACAACGAACTGCCGAACTAAAGCGACTTGCCGAAGAACATCAGTTGCAGATCATCGGTTTGCATTGGCTGTTGGCTTTTACGCAGGGCTACCATCTGACGTCGGGCGAATCGGTAACGCAAACCGCAGACTATCTCGGGAAACTTGCCGAGACCTGCCGATTTCTGGGCGGCGAATTGATGGTATTCGGCTCACCTCAGCAAAGAAGCTTTGGAAGTGAACTGACTGGCGAAGCAGCACTCGAAAATGCTCGACGAGTGATCGAGGCTACGCTGCCTTTTCTGGAGAAACACCAGATCACACTGGCCATTGAACCGCTGGGGCCCGCCGAAACAAATTTTCTAAATACGGCAGAACAGACGATCGAGTTGTGCCGGCAAATCGATTCACCCTGGCTCAAGTTGCATTTGGATGTCAAAGCAATGTGTAGCGAGTCCAATTCGATACCACAAATCATTGAATCCAGTCAGGACTGGACGGTTCACTTCCACGCCAATGATCCGAATCTGTGTGGTCCCGGCATGGGCGAGGTTAATTTTCGACCCATTCTGCAAGCGCTTGATTCGTCTGGATATCAGGGTTGGATTTCTGTTGAAACCTTTGACCAGACCAAGAGTGTCGAATTGTTGACAGAGACAAGCGCGGAATACCTAAAGAGGCTCGCTGCAGAGTCCGGCAATGGCACAAAAAAACCGACTTGAGAAAACCCAAGCCGGTCGAAGTTTGTTTTGAGAGTCACTGGAAAAATATCAGGGACTAGAAATCCTGTTGCATTCCGCCCATCTCAGCGAACAGTACCTCTGCCAGTTGGATAAATCCATCCTGCAATTCAACACGAAGGAACTGGCCTCTTTCAATGAAATCCAATACGACCTGAAAGCGATCGTTTCCGCCTTCCTCCAGAACTTCGATCATTTGCAATAACGCATCGTCGTTCTGCATTCGGTAAAGAAACTCAAGCAAGGGAGTTGCGGTCATGGTGAACATCATCGCTGGCAGGTCGTCGCTTGCACCGGATACTTTTGAGCGATCGATTGCTGCGGAAATAACACTCACAGGATCATTTCCGACGCCAAAGTAGCCAGCCTTTTCGCCAACTCCAAACACGACGTTCAACTCTTCGCCAAACAGGTCACGAGCTTCTTCTTCGCTACTGGGAACCTGAACAGTGACCGTATGGAACTGCACTCCAGCGTGACTGCCGTTGTTGAAAATAACCTCCACATCGATGCCTTCTTCACCGGCCTTTTCATTCATTTCGTTAATGATTGACCGAACCATCTCATCGAATTCAGACGAATCGGCAATCAATCCTCCACCAGCGACTTCAAATTGTTCATCATCGACAATCGCGGCCATGGCAAAATCAACTTTCTGTTCCTGCTTCATGGTATCGATCAGGATCGATTTGAAATCGGTCAACACATCTTCAACGAAGATGGCTTCTTCGTCGCTCAGGTTGGATTCGGCAAACATCTGATCCAATACGCCTTCCGAGAATTGGTTCATCTGTTCGACGGCGTATTCCACGTCTTCTTCCAGCATTCCAGAACAAGTATTCATTGCTACCGAAGCATCGGCAGACATAAATCCGGCAAAGTCTGAAGCGGCTGCCCCGGCTTCAGATTGACGAGCCAGTTTGGAATCCGGCAGACCAGTCATACTGATATCCAGATTGATCGCGTTGCCTTCCTGGTTGATGTTCAGGCCCATCACCATCTCGTCCGCGTCCTCGATTGTCTCTTCGATTTGCTTGATTTGGGCATCCATGTCCTCGATGGCAATGCCTTCGTCTTCCAGTTCACTTAATCCTTCATCGAAGCCTTGGCGAATTCCGTCCATGATTATGTCTCGCAAATCATTGGGGATTCGCTGAACGAACATTTTGCCCGATATGTTGTATTGACTTGGCAAGTCACCCAACAATGATTCGGGTGTCACGGGCGCGTTGGCCAACATATCCGTGTCATTGGAAACGATCGCGTAGCCATCGGTTTGGCGCACGTGCATTTCTGTTCCATCATCCATGATGATGGTAACTTCATCACCATTTTCTTCGATGTCGGCATAATCAGCGACCGTGTCCAAAACGTCGTCCAGATCAACAATCGGAACGAAGCCAACAATCACTGGCTCGATTTCACCTTCACGGAAAAATACCGAGATACAAATCGGCTGAGTCTTGTCGATACCGCGAACGTACTCGCCCGTGGCCATATCAACCATCACGGCAAAGTCGCCAAAACCGGCTTTGCCCATCAAGTATTTGACATCGCTGAATTGTTCGTCCAGGCTGGATACGGACAGGACGACCGATGGTCCAGCTTCCAATTCACTTTGCGCACTGGCTGTATTAAACCAAGGCACCAATGCAACCATTGATGCCAACATGACTTGCATAACAAGCTTCACAATTTGACTCCCAAAATCGAGTATGTTTTTGAATGTCTGCAGTTGTAATGACCGCGCATACAAATATCTGCAAACTTGCTTTCTGCCATAATTCTGAAAGCCGTCGTGGACGCTGACAATGGCCACAACTCAGAATCGGCGAAATAACTGCCGAAAATCATCTGCTTCGAAAAGCTATCTGATAACGCTTCCCCGGAATCCATACCGAAGGTTGTTACCGAAAGTTTCAATTCGCCGTCAAAACGAAGCAAATCCGCCCAAGAATGGTGGAAAGCTCACACAATCGCCCGATTTGTGAACTTCAGGGCAATTCGGTTTGCGCTTAGTGACCCTCAGAGTTATCGGCCGATAATATTTCAGCTATCGACTTCTGAATCCACTGCATATTGAGATGTCCGAGCTGGCAGTTCCCGAAAGGAGAATTCCGGACCTAACTTCAGCTCGCAACGGACGATTAACGTTCTCGAAAGACAATTCGACCCTTGGTCAAATCATAGGGCGAGAGTTCAACACGAACTTTGTCACCGGGGACAATTCGGATGAAGTGCTTGCGCATCCGTCCGGCTACGTGAGCCATAATTTCGTTTCCGGTCTCCAATTGAACTCGAAACCGGGTGTTGGCCAGTGCTTGAGTCACTGTACCTTCTACTTCTAGTGCTTCTTCTTTGGGCATACTA
>CAZOXC010000324.1:0-4644 GCA_964583205.1 uncultured Pirellulaceae bacterium
GTGCCAGGGCCTGATCGTTCAAAACAATCCTTTCGAAGAATATGATTGTTACCAGTTTGGTCGCAATTCAAATTAACAACAAGTCGCATTGGCCAGGATCACCCTTGAAGACCGAAAATTCAGTCCGCGAAAAAGCAGGTTCAATTTGGCAGGCCGGTGTCAAATCAGCCGATCCGCTGCGGTTGATCAATGATCAGATTCGCTGTGATTTGCAATCTTTGCAGATCAATTCCCGTACGATCAGCCTGGCTGGTATCGAACGTATTTATATTTGCGGTGCCGGAAAAGCGGCCGGTTGTATGAGTGAAGGAATCGAGCAAGCACTGACTCCTGTTGCAGAAAGCATTTCGATTCAAGGACAAGTCATTGTGCCTTTTTCAGCGGCCGACCAATCTGTTCAGCAAACTTCTCAGTCGCAACAGCCGCCTCGTATCAAAAAGGTTGTCGGTCGCGATAGTCATGTGAATTTACCAACCGAACTTGCACAACAGGCGACTCGAGACACCATCCAAGCTATCGCTGAACTCGACGAACAGAGTTTGCTGATCATGTTAATATCCGGTGGCGGGAGTGCACTGCTGACAGCGCCGATCCCGCCGATCACGTTGCAGGAGAAAAATGAAGCGACAAAGTTCCTTGCTGCTCAGGGAGCCGATATCGGAATCATCAATACGGTTCGAGGTGCCATCAGTCAGGTGAAAAACGGCCGGTTGCTGCAATCTTCCAACGCTCGCCAGTCAGTCAGTTTGATTTTGTCTGACGTGATGCATCTGCCGCCGTCATGTGTTGCATCCGGACCCTCGTTCGTCCAGGCGAATCAAAGCGCCAAAGCGCTGGACTGTCTCGTCGAGCTTGATCCGCAGAAAAAGTATCTCGCAGAATCGATTTACCAGTGCCTGGAAAACAGTACAGATCAACCAGCACCTGATTCTGGCGAACAGCACTTGAATGTTGTGATCGGAGATCATGTCACGGCGTTAACCGGTGCGGAAATACAGGCTCAACAACTCGGCTATCAGACTTCGACAACCATCCTGCCGCAAGCAATCTCGGTAAACGAACTGGCTGGACAAATTTCAGTAGCGATTGCCAACCGAAACAATACTGCAAATCCACAATGCCTCCTGTGGGTAGGAGAACCGGTTCTGCAAGTTGACTTGACTGCCGATGGCAAAGGTGGACGAGCCCAGCAGTTGGCGTTGGAAGTCATTCGTAAACTCAAAACCATGCCTGATCAAGTTAGAGACTTTTGTTTGTTGGCGGCGGGCACCGATGGAGAAGATGGCCCGACCGATGCCGCTGGAGCGATTGTCGATGCCGCTTGTTTGCAAGTTGATTTGCAGAAACTGGAACTGCATTTGCAAAATAACAATGCCTACCCAATGCTGGAATCGTTGCAAGGTTTATTCAAGCCAGGAATTACTGGCACCAATGTTTGTGATTTGTACGTGCTGCTGTTGGCTTGAGCATTAGCGATTGCCTAAGGCATAGCCAGCAATGCCTGACCAAACACCAGCGCGCCAACTGACGCTGCTCCCAGAGAAACGGTCAACACCGCGCCACTGGCAATGTCCAGCGCGTCCTTGATCGCCGCGTTGGTTTCGGAAGTGATTGCCTGGGCCAGTGTCTCGATGCAACTGTTGAACAGTTCGGCCATCAAAACAACACTTACACAAACAAGCAAAATAGAAACTTGAACCCAATCCAGTTGCAACCAGGCCGCCAGGGCCAGTACAAGGATTGCCGCTGGAAGATGAACGTGGAAGCTTGATTGACCGCGAATGCCGATTACGATGCCTCGGACCGCGTTGGCAAATTTTTGCACCCAGTGTTTAAGCATGACTCGGTGGTTTGTTGAGTTAGCGTTATTCCAGATATTCGGTACTGGCTGGCAGAATGGAGACACCACCGACTCGACCCAAACGAGGATTGGGTTGGAATCGAGGTTCGATGCCGAACAAAAAACCAACATTGTCTCGACTCACGTTCACGTTGACACCGAATCGCAACAGAAATGATTCGCCTACGCGAATGAAACTGATTGATTGTCCGATATTTCCGGCTTCACCAAAATCGAATCGTGAAACACCTTTGAAGATCCACTTGTCACTCATGCGATAGGTGGCTTGAGCGGTCAGGATGTTACTGGAGATGGGGCCTTCAATCGATCGCATGCCGACATAAATGCTTCCCACGGTTGGTCGAGAAGTGCTGAACCCAAGGCTGGTTGTCCGCAGTCCTTGACTGAAAAAATCGTAATAGCCATCAGAGAGGATGCTTAAACGGTTGCCGATGTGCCAGGCGAAATCATAGTTGACCAGGCCGAAGTCAGAACCAAAATTGTCCCGGTTCGCATCGGGGAAATAGGTTCCTTCAATATCGAATTCAATCCAGTCGATGATTCTGGCTTCACCGGGCAAGCCGCGTTTGGTTTGCCAGCGATTGCGCATCCCGATCTTCACGGCGGCCAGGTCGTTGGCAATTTCCGCGGACGGTGCAGACACATTGCTTTGCAACAGCGAACGCAAAGCAAAAAACCGCTCGTCATATTCGGCTGGGATCGCGCCACCGAAAGTGTTGTCGATGAATCGTCGTTGAAAGTGTTCCTGCGCGTCATCGTTGAGTTGATCGTAGAGAGGCAGAGTCAGAAAATCCTCATCAGCGTCGGCATAGAGCAATTCGGTATCGAAAGTTATCTTGTGTGCCAGACCATTCAAGTTCAACAACACACTGTGGACTGTCGGGTCAACTCGCCACAGCGGCAAACTGGCTCGCAAACCCACCTGTCCATAAAGTCGGGTCAAGTCGTTGCCCTGCAAGTCTTCTTCCCAGAACGTCGCATCACCCAGAACATAGGGGGTGACTTTTACGGCACCCGCTTGGAATGGCAGATCCAGCTCATGTCGGGTGCCCGCGCGGATTCCTTCCGCCGGAGCCACTTCCCAATCCAGCAGCCTGAAATTGGCAAGATCGACCGGGTTGGTTGGTGCTTCGGCCGGATCAAATTGTCCGTAACCGACATGGCTGTGCGCGTGCCAGGTCAAATTCGTATTCAAGATCCGTTGCCCGATGATGTGATGATCGAGTTTCGGCAGCCAGCTTGTTTGCGTAAAAAAGTCGTTGATCTGGAAATTGGCCTGCAACTGCAACGACTGGTTGTCGAAATTACGAATCAGCCAGAGGCCGGTTTCGTAATCTTTTCCGGTATCCCAATCACGCTCGAAATATTGTTCCAGGAAGTTTCGATCGGACAGCCAACCCAGTTCGGCCTGTGCTCGGAAGCCAGGGCTGAAAGTGTGTTGGTGAGTCCAGCGAATTCGACCTCGAAAATCTTCTTCCAAAGGAACCCGGCGTCGCCCTCGGCCCAGGTTGTCTTCACCCCTGTCATCGATGAACCAGGCTCGAAGCAGCCCGTCGACATTGCCGGGCACACCCAGGAAACCGGGGAAATTGTATTTAAAGTCCGTACCAAACACGACGCCGCGGAAATCCAGGTTGCCAATGTAGCCAGTCCACTTGGACTCGCGAGGCGGATTGCGGATCCCCAGAATTTGATACAAATTCCAGCCCGTGACAACTTGAGTGCCGAAGATCTGGTCGTTGCCGACTCGCAAACTCTCCAGATAATAGCTGGGGTTGTTCAAGCTGGTTGAAATGGTGGGCCACCAGAATACTGGAATGCCAGCCAGATAAACTCGATTGTTCCGACTGGTGACAAAGTATTCGTCCTCGGTTCGAACCTGACCGGTTTGAGCATCGAACTGTGGCACACCAGTCAGCGGATCAACGAACGCGTTTTCCGATTGAGTGATGTCCAGGTCCTGCGATTGCATCCAGTATCTGGGAACGCCCAGACGGCTGCTGGTGAGTGCTGCCCCGTAGGCATACCAGTTGTTTTCGCTGTTCTGTTGAACGACTTCGGCTTTCAAGCGAGCCAGTCCTCGATAGGAAGGAACCGGCGTCAGCATTTCTACGCTGAGTATCGTTCCTTGCCGAGTGGTCGCGTTGTAAAACATCCGCTCCGCATAAATGACTCGGTCACCCATTACGAATTCGACGTTGCCTTCCAGATACAATTCCCAACGAGGCGGCTCGAGGTTGCTGGAATTGCCCAGTTGGTTTGTCCAGGCCACTACATTGTCGGCCTCGATGACAATTTGCGAAGTCTTGGCTTGACCGAATTGATCGACATTAGCCAGTTCATCACTGTCAATCAGTACTCGCACACCACCGGTTGAAGTCAAAATGGTTTCGTTCGGAACACTGCTTGGTGCAGAACGAATTCCGGCGCCTGCATTGGATTGGCGAGGATTGATGCGGACTCGAGTTTGAACTTGAGCAGCCTGATTTTGACCGCCGGCGACAGGTACCACATTACCGAGATCCGCGCCCGTTTGTGGCAGTTGATAAACTGTTTGGCTATCGAGTGTGTCTGATCCATACGGGACCGACTCAATTGGAGTCGAGCGATAGGGAGCAGATCCGTTCGTCGGCAAGCCAGTCGGTGGAGCAGTCAGGGTCTGACCAGTTTGAGGTGAAACCAGCAGAGGCTGGTTCAGGTAAGGATCGCCTTGTTGAACATAACTGACTTGGCGAATCTGGCTGTATTCCTGTTGCCAACTGGCTTTGGCTCGATCCCAAAGC
>CAZOXC010000325.1:0-4631 GCA_964583205.1 uncultured Pirellulaceae bacterium
ATTTAATTTCGCCCGTAAAACCGACGAACGCATCAGGTTCAAACGGAACGGTCGGCCCAGGGTCTGCAGTGTTTCGAATATATGGGGTAAACGCTTTAACTTCAGAAACGCAAAGTGTATTGCTCAGCCCGTCGGTGACTTGTGCAAGTCGCACTCGACCGTTTACATAAAACAGACCATCTCCTGGAGTGCCGTTAGCGGGATCGTAAACCAGCCAGGAACCAAAATTGAATGCATAGTTGTGGGGGTGAACATGGGGCTGGCCACCTCTCAAGCGAACCGTGTCATTCGTTTCGCTGGGGCACATGTACATGTCAACTCGCATTGTCGGTACACCAGTAGCTTGATTAACCGGATCACTCCAGGCAGCGCTAAAGTCAATCATTTGGTAGGCGTTGGCTTGCTCGCAAAAAGGCAAAATTTGAGCCTGCACCGACCAGGATCCATTTCCAGTTGCCAGTCCGCCTGCATCTAATTCATAACTGGGCGGTAGTTTTCGCAAAGCAGCTTCATAATTCTTTGTTGCCAACACCACTTGTCTTACGTTGTTAAGACACGAAGTTCGACGAGCCGATTCGCGAACCATTTGAACTGCCGGCATCAACATCGCCATCATAATTCCGATTACCGCGATCACAACCAACAGCTCGATCAGCGTGAAGCCTGTTCTCGATCGTTCCGTTTTCGCTCGAGATTCATTCGACCGAAGTCGGTAACCTGGACGCTTCTCAGTTACTCTACTCATTTCCATTCTTTTTTGTATCTGTCCAAATTTTGCGAGCGAATCAATCAACTCGCAATCAAGCGGGCACTAATACTTTAGCTAGTTCTCCTCGATTTTTCAAGTCTTGGATAATAACGGTCAAATCCAAATCCTTGATTGGTAGAACGGTTCACCGACAGGAGGTTCGCTGAGGGTTATTGCTGCTAGAGGATTCAACGTGTACCGATATCTGAAGCAGCGGAATTGATGTAGCTGGATCAAGGTCACTCCGACGGTCATAGCTCTAAGAAGCCGAGGAGTCCTAAACATATTGCCACGGCAACGACGATTGGCCAAAAAAAGAACGCTCCGAAAACAAAAGCTGCAACAGACACTCGCACGTAATGTCGGATGTATCCCAGTAAATAGCAAATCGCGACACTTACGGCGACGGATACGAGGCCCGTCGTGAAGGCAATCATGCACTTGGCAAACCAACTCTCTTCACGTGTATAGGTGTCATGGAATGTAATGGACAGATATCTCCCCAACCATCTCCAGGCACCAAAAAGCACTCCACAAAAAGTCAGATATAGGCATATTCCTGCCAATGAAAGCGAGTAGCGATTTTCTTGTGCATTTTTTCTCATGCGGCATTCTTCTGGTGACTCGGATGCAGGTAGAATTCGAAAAGCGGGGGAACACCGTTTCCAATAGTGAATTCAAATTTTGCGACTAAAACGAACAATGGTAAGGCATACCGAGCAGCAGGAAGATTCATAGCGGACTATTTCACAGCCAGGATTGCGTCGCGTTCCCGCTTGATTGCAGATTCAACCAGAGATTTCGATTGCTGCCTTGCAGCGGCTACGGCGAGATCAGCCAACTTTATTCCTTCAGCTCGCGTGATGTCGTTGGACATTGCATAGCGCGCCACAATCCACAAATCGATGTCTTCGGGAAGAGGCTTTTCCGATGTTCGGTTTCTAAGTGTTACCAACTGCTTCAATCGTTTTTGAGCCTCTTCAATATCCTCTCGCTGAAAAGCAAAGGCCGTAAATGCAATCGCTGCTTCAATGCTTTTCGGAAATTCCTTGGTTAACTCAAATAGCCGACTGTCAATCGCAGCAGTTGCCTGTTGTGCCTCAACGCCTTCGGGTTTCGAGACGAAGTCAAGCATGTTCATCATTGGACTAAAAACCGTGTCTTTGTCGAACTCTCCGCGTACCGACAATTGAAAATCGAATAGGCGCAGGTGGAATGAAGCGGTCGATGATTGGCGGGCAGTATTTTCGTTTTCAGAGGGCGCAAATTTCAATTCTTGCAATGCGACAAGTACGGCTTCGGGCGTCAAGGCAGCTTCAGCTTTCAATTTGGCCTCCTGGAATCGACCTCTTGGAATACCAAGATTCCAAATATCCGGGTCAACATTTCGCTCGACCCACTTATCGCTTCCACTCATGATGTGACCGAAGCTGGCGTCAATGCGTGCGAGAGACAGCAGCCCATCAACCGGATATCCGGCTTCCGTCAGACCATCAGACATCAACGCATAGTCATAGATACTTCTCTCTTTGCTATGGCAGTCAGTGCAACGCCGTTCTAACCGCCTGGAAGCAATGTTTGAACAACTTTGTAATGGATTGTCCTGAAGACGAAGCAGCAGTTGCCTCGCCTCGGGGTTCCTTCCATACTCGGTGTAAATTCGAGCGAGTTTTGGCAACGCGGAAAATCGCAATTGCTCATTGGTGTCATAGTTTCTTACACTCATCTCAAAGAGCCGAATCACCGCAGGATCAAGTACTCGGTTCTTACCATCCAGGAATTCCCCAAACATTTGTGCAGATTCGTATGGAATGTTTATTGCGTTACGCTGTTCGACTTTCTTTAGGACTTGATTGAACAACTCGATTGAACGGTCAAAGTTTCCTAATTCAGCTTCTAGAGCGCCTAGCAACGCAACTCCGCCAGTCCATCTGGGATGTTCCTCAATCTTTGCGTCGATTTCCATTGCAATTTGTCGAACCGCTTCTTTGTTTTGTAGCAACGGCTTCACCTTGGCAAGGACTGGACATTGTCGCACTCTCGTGAACTCATGCCAGCCTGCGCCAACAGAAGCAATATCATCGGGAACTAGAGCATCACGTAGATAGAACGCAGTATCAGGAACGTTTCGCCAGTAGTCATTGGAAAAGAAGCCAAAGAATGAGAGTTGATATTGCCCCCATTGGGTCGGCATGAGATAGAGACGTTTCATCAAGTCATAACCTTGCTGCTTCGACCCTTCGTCCTTTACCAAGTCCTTTACCAGTTCAATCGCATGGTCTGTACATTTACCGATCCTTGCCTCGGTGAAGAGATCGGCGTACTCCGAAAGACGCGACAGTTTGGTGAAAAGCTCGATGTTTTCCTCCAGATATAGAACCGGATTCAAACGAAACGCATCCATGTAGGCGTCAGCAGCCTTTTCATCTTCACCTTCCTTTGTCAGCAATTCTGCAAGCTTGAAAGACACAGACGCATCTGACCGCGGATCCGGTGTCTCGTGCTTCTGCTTTGGTTCCCAAGTTCCGCCGTATCCGGCCAACTCTCGCAAGAACTCTCTTGCTTTCGCAAAATCCCCGCTCTTGACGGCAGCCTCCGCTTGTCGCTGTAAGTACTCAGCGGGAAGTGGCTTGCGATCAAAGTCTTTCTTGTCTTTGTTTACGACAACTTGACCGCCAACTATTTCTATGCTGAACGCAATTTTTTCATTGCGTTTTATTTGGAATGCACTCGTCTCAAACTCAAAGCCTTCTTTTCCCTGCCGGACAAACAGCCTTTGCTCGCCTGCAGAAATCGTCAGCAATTTGGCACCGTCCTTCAATCTGATTTGCTGCCCACTGATCGTTACTTCCAACGAAGGATCCGTCACCGAGACTCGGATTATTCCATGGTCGGTCTGGATGTAGTACACGACGCCAGCAAGTATTAGCGCTGCAAACGCAAAACCTGCCGCCATCCAGCCTGTCCAAGACGTTCTGAAGGGTGGTCTCGTGGACACGTTTGTGGATGGCTTAGGTGGCTCTGAACGACCTTGCCGCAACGGCACAACGTCGAGAAACTGCTCCAAAACGCAAGCGACTGCCTCTGGGGTTTGGAACCGATCGTCTGGGTTTTTTTCCAACATTCGGGAGACAATATCGCTCAGTTCGTCAGGTAATTCGTCAGGTAATTCGTTGGCATGCTGATGCAATCGAGGTGGCTCCATCTCCGCGTGACGCTTGAGTTTCTCAACTACGCTACCCTCGCCAAATGGTGCCTGCCCTGTGAGTAAGAAATAGAGTGTTGCGCCAAGACTGTAGATGTCACTACGAATATCCGCTTTGCGGGCGTCTCTGGCCTGTTCTGGGGAAATGAAGTCGGGAGTCCCCATGATCGTCCCAGCCATTGTAATTCCTGTACCGATGGATGCTTCGGAACTTGGGGGCAAAACTGGGGATAGCGAAGCAAGCCCAAAATCTAGAATCTTCACGGTGCCATCGTCAGTAAGCATTAAATTGTGCGGCTTTACATCTCTATGCACCATCCCTCGTTCGTGAGCGTACTGGAGGCCAAGTGCTACTTGACGTACATACTCGCAGGCCAGCTCAAAATTCACTGGTCCGTGCTGCCGCACAAGTTCGGCCAGGTTGGCACCGTCGACATATTCCATCACCATAAAGTGATGTTCATCCGCCTGATCAGCATCGTAGGCAGTTACGATGTTAGGGTGTGTTAACTGTGCTGCAGCTTTCACTTCCCGATGAAAACGCTCCACCGCTTCAGGTTTACGAACAAAGGCGTCATTGAGCACTTTCAATGCGACCGTTCGCTCCATCCTGCGATGTTGAGCTTTGTAGACTTTGCCCATGCCACCACGGCCAACCAAATCTTCAATTTGATAGCG
>CAZOXC010000326.1:0-4624 GCA_964583205.1 uncultured Pirellulaceae bacterium
TTGCCGGACGGATCAAAACTCTCGCTTGATCACGAAGACGCCGACGCCATTCAGGTCGACGTTGTCGAACAATGATTCTGCAATCCGTTGTGGGATTTGAATTGGCAGAATCAAGTATCCTTGCGGTGTTTTACAAGTGTCACCGAATTGCCCGAGTCGTTGAAAATACACTCGTCCATAAAATTGCGCATCAGGACCAGCCCGCGACCTTCATTTCGGAGTGATTGGGGATCGCCCGGTTTCGGTGAGACGTCGGTGTCAAATCCCTGGCCTTGGTCGGAAACAACGAACGTCGCAGAGTCCCTGGTGATATTCAGTTTGACATTCGTTTTGCGATTGCAGTACGGTTCCTGCTTCATTCTGGCCTCGAGTGTTCCGTGGTCAGCCGAATCGGACTTGCTTAATTCCAGGTTGCCTCGGAGCATCGCGTTTTCAATCGCGCTTTCCAGTGCCACGCTGGTGCGAACTCGTTCGGTGGCATCACACAATTCCATGCTGAGAATGAATTGCTGGACAAGTTCAACCAGGGGTTCGATCAGCGTCGGATCGTTCTCCAGTTCAAATTCAAATTCCGTTTTCTTTGCGCATTTGGCCAGCGAATGAAATTTCCGATCGTGAATCGACATGGCAAGAATTTGTGTAACCGTTTCGACCAATCGATCGGCCAGATCGCTTTTGTGCACGTAAGAGGCTGCACCATTTGCCAGTGCCTGAGCCGCGACGACTTCGCTGCCGTGCGCCGTCATCAACACGACCGGAATTTCCGGGTTGGATGCCACGATGGAGGTTACCAGTTCCAGTCCATCAAGATCGGGCATTTGCAGATCTGTCAAAACGAGATCAGGAGCGTCGGACTTGATTGACTCCAGTGCGGCCGAGCCGTTTTCGGCGAAGCTGACTGACAGGTTGGGAGATTTTTGTAACAAGCCACCAGCGAGCCGACGATCGACCGCTGTATCATCAACGACCAGAATATTTGGCATGGCAAACTCCTTTAATGCTAACTGGTTGATTCTCGACCGAAATTATTTGTAAAAGTCTGGAGTTCTTCAGTCAACTGTTTTGTTTGTTTTTCCAGTTGTTCCAGGATTGTCGGCGCATCCGTGACGTTCTCTGACTGCCCCATCGACTCCAATTGCCCGGCAATTTCAGCCACTCTTTTCGCCCCCAGGTGGGTAAGTGCTCCTTTGATGGCGTGGGCCGAGCGTCTCAATTCTCTGGCATCATTGTTCAGAATCGCCTGCGAAATCTCGTTTAACATGGAGTCGCGTTCTTCATTGAACACCTGGATCAAGTCGCCCAGCAGTTCTTTGTCTCCACCAACCGTTTCCAGTGCGCTGGCCCAGTCAACGAGAGAGGCAGACTGACTCAGGATGGCTGAATTGACGGTCGAGGGCTCTTCGCCGACTGCCAATCCCAATGCCTGAATCAGTTTGGGAACTCGGATCGGCTTTGAGATGTAGTCATCCATCCCGGCTTCCAGGCAGCGTTCTCTGTCTCCCGTCATGGCATGGGCTGTCATGGCGATGATCGGGGTGCGGCGATCAAGCTGGGTTTCCAGTTCGCGAATTTTCCGAGTGGCTTCTATTCCGTCCAGCACCGGCATTTGCACATCCATCAGGACCGCGTCAAATTTGCTGGAACGATAAACCTCAACTGCCTGGGCACCATGATTCGCAACCACCACGGTATGCCCATGCTTCTCCAGCAGCCCGATTGCCAGACGCTGGTTAACAAGGTTGTCTTCGGCCAACAAAATTCGCAACGGGCCGATTTGTCTCGGCGGCTCAGGCGAATCGGAATGCAGTATACCGGAATCACCGGGCGATATCGTTTGCTGATTGAAGATGTGAGCCAAAGACTCGTAGAGGTCAGATTGCTTGACGGGCTTGAGCAGATGCCCATCGATTTTGAGTCGTTTACGCAACTCCAGTTCGCCCTGGCGACTACCCGAAGTCAACACAATAATTTTCATCTTTTGCAGATTGGGATCGTCGCGAACCCATGAAGCGAGATCATAACCGTCTTCGTCGGGCATGTTTACGTCCGTCGCCAGAATTCGAATGGGTTGCTTGGCAACAGCCATGGCCCTCAACAGGTTAATCGCTGTTTCAGCAGACTCGGCAAGAAACGTTTTCATCCCCCAGGATCTAAAGATGTCATCAAGGATCTTGCGGTTGGTTGAATTGTCATCGACGATAAGAACCGGAACGTCCACAAGATCGACCGAGTACTTGCTTTCTTCAGAGTCGGCGACAATTTCCAAATCGATCGAAAAGTAAAACCGGCTGCCCTTGCCGACTTCGCTTCCTACCTGCAGTTTTCCCTCCATAAGTTCCACCAGCCGGGAGCAAATCGCCAGTCCCAAGCCAGTGCCACCGTATTTCCGAGTCGTCGAAGAATCGGCCTGTTCGAATTCATCGAAAATCGAGCTGGTCTTATCGGCAGCGATCCCGATCCCGGTGTCGCTCACCGCAAACGTCAGGCGAGTATGCTTTTCGTCAAAGCGTTCGACGCTGACATCGACAACCACTTCGCCTCGCTCAGTGAACTTGATTCCATTGCTTACAAGGTTGACCAGCACCTGCCTCAAACGAGTAACGTCCCCCAGCACTCGAGCGGGAACCTGGGGATCGATCCGCAAAGCCAGTTCGAGGTTCTTTGAATGGGCACGCAATGCCAGGCTTCGCATGGTGTCGCTCAACCGGTCTCGGATATTGAACGCCTGGTGATCGAGTTCAAGTTTGCCCGCTTCAATTTTCGAAAAGTCCAGAATGTCGTTGATCAACGAGAGCAAGGATTCGCCCGAGTGCTGAACCATCGACAGGTACTCGCGCTGAGAACTGTCAATCGACGAGTCCAGCAGCAATTCGGTCATTCCGATGATTGCATTGAGTGGCGTGCGAATTTCATGGCTGACATTGGCCAGGAAATCGCTCTTGGCCTGGTTGGCGTTTTCAGCCAGTTCTTTGGCTTCCCGCAGAGCCTGCTCCGCACGTTTGCGGGTAGAAACATCCCAGAACATTCCTTGAATACCAACTCGTCTTCCGCCGGAGTCGGTAACAGGTGCCTTGAGAACTTCCACAAAGAGAGTTTTTTTACCATCCGGTGCTGGATGTTCTTCGATGTCGTGGAAAGGCAGTCCGGTCTGCAAAACCCACTTGTCATCATTCAGATACTTTTCTGCCAATTCAATCGCGAACAGGTCTTTGTCTTTCTTTCCGATCAGTTTATCAAGCGGCTTACCAAGGGTGTCGCAATAACGTTGATTGGCGAACACAATCCGCCCCTCGCGATCTTTTCGAAACACGTTAATCGGAAGGCTTTCCACCAGAGAATGGTAGATCGCCTTCGATTCTTCCAGAGCCATTTCCGTGGTGACTCGTTTGGTGACATCTTTGGCGATGCAACCAATTCGCAGCGGTTTCCCATTGGCATCGTTAATCAATCTGAAGCTGCCCTGAAGCCAGCTGACATGCCCGTCTTCACGTTTGACTCGAAACTGATGTTCGAACGACTTCAAGTGATGGATCTGGTGCAGGCTCTCGCGCAGTGAATTCTGGTCTTCACTATGGATTGCATCGAACCACAATTCGCCATTGCGTTCGATTTCGATAAGCGGCTTGCCATAAATATGCTCGGCCGCAGCATTGATATAGAGCAACTTGAAGCCATCGAAACTAATCGACCACACAAGGTCGTTTACGATCTGCAACAGGCTGGAATAGAACTCTTCGTTCTTTTCGGTCGGTGAATTTGTTGGTTGTTCCGAGTCCATTCAGCTTTCCGCTGTTAAAGTTTGCCGAATACACAAAGTTTAAAGAGGCGTAACTAAAGATGCAAACGCCCTGCCAGCCGCTCGGGCTGTCTTTGACGTTAAGCTGAAGCAGTTGAGCCGGTTCGGCCTGGAAGAACTGCCTGCCTGTGTTGCAGCCTGGTTGGGCAGTAACAGGCCAGAATCAGCATTTCGTAACCTCCGACCGTTCAGGACCGTGCTTTTCTTTCACAGCCTGATGCTTTTACAGCAGAATGCATGTGCGACAGTCGGCAAGCTTTGCCTGATGCGAATAACCGGCTACCGACTGTTAAACTTGAACGATAAATCCGCAAATCACGCCTGTAAAAATAAAAACCAATGTCCCTGTTGATTGTCTTTTGATGTTTTTGAGCAACGTTCCGATTTATAAACCATGACGAATTGTCAAGGCTTCGCCCCCGATGACGCGAAACTAGCCAGACTGGTATTTTTCAGGAGAGACAGGGATGTTGAAAAACACATTATTGAAGTGTGTCGCAACATTGATCACCACGATGTTGACAAGTGGTTTGGCGATGGCCCAATACGGCGATTCCAATGATGACCGCTATCTGGTTCGAGATAGAAGTGTAATGCCGACCAGTTATCAATCTGGTAAGCAGAGCCAGACCAGAATTTACAACAGCAGCGCCAGTACGGCGGTTGAAAATTCGCAACCCGTGAGTCCGCCTAAACCCACACCAGCTACGTCCAGCAATGTTGGTAAAAACTATTTCGGTTCCGGGTGCGGATGCGCTTCAGGTTGTGGGACAGGCTGTAATACAGGCTGTGGCTGTGATTCTGGCTGCGGGACTGGCTGTAATACAG
>CAZOXC010000327.1:0-4618 GCA_964583205.1 uncultured Pirellulaceae bacterium
GAAGCCTGTTGGGAAACTACCTGCTTGAGCACTTGCCTGGCCAGGCTTTCCTGATCTCCACCGCTGTAGATCGCAAACTTGCGTGGATAGCCCAGACGCTCGGCATGCCGTCGCAGGACTCGGACGCAATGCGAGTGGAACGTGCTGATTTGCGGCCTGGATTTCGATTTACGTCCCAGGATTTCACCGATCCGCTGCTGCATTTCCTTGGCGGCTTTATTGGTAAACGTGACTGCCAGAATTCGCTCGGCCGCGACACCGCTCCTGATCAATCTGGCGATTCTGATGGTGACAACCCGAGTCTTTCCGGTTCCGGCGCCAGCCAGTACCAACATCGGTCCTGACTCGGTTTCAACGGCGTCTCGCTGGGCTGAGTTAAGTTGTGCCACCCTTCAAAAATCCTGCAGTTTTCCGAGAATCGTTTGCTTTCTGTCTGTTATTGATGTGTTTTACCCGATCTGAAGCAGGCGTGAAACGCCCGGCAATCCGATTCACAACCGCCAAATCGTTTCTGCCAGAGCTGTTCGAGTTCACAATCGATTCGCGAGTCGTATTGACCGTTTTGTGTCGCGAAATTTATACTTCGTGATTAAAGAAAACTCGATTTAAGGGGTGGCCGCGAATCCATTGACGCCCACCCTGATTTAACGATCACACGGACTTGGTGACGAATGAACCAAAAGAAACGCGAACTCGAACAAAATGAACTGGCTGGCGCGCTGGAAGAAAAGCTGGATGCGCTCAAGCCTCACGCTTTTTTGATCACCGTGGTCACGCTCTCGATCATTGCTGCAGTGATCTTGACCGCATGGCTGGTTTATTCAAAGTCACAAATTGCAGGTAGCCGCTGGCAACAACTTTTTATCGCCGACAATACCGGTGATGCCAGATTGCTGGAACAAGTTGCCTCCGATAATGAATCGACTCTGGCAGGTTCGCTGGGACTGTTAAAGGCCGCTGACTACGAAGCTCGGGACGCATTCTTTTCGTCATTTGAAAACCGAACTGAGATGAAAGCCAAATTGCGAACGGCCAAAGAAAATTACTCGAAGGCTTACAATTCCGCCGCCACGACTTACCCACTATTCAAACGTCGTGCGCTCTTCGGTTTGGCATACACCAGCGAAGCACTTGGGGATATCGAGGAAGCTCGGGAACACTATCAGACACTGGTGGACACCGCCAAGGATACACCGATTTACCAACAAGCGAGTTTGGGTTTGCAAAGAACCAGCAATCCAATTTATAGCGGATTGAACGCAGCCTTTGCCGAATGGAAACCGCCATCGTTCGCTCCAATTGGTACCGAGCGACCCGATATCGAATTCATGCTGGAAGAAGATGCGCCCGGCATGCCAGATGATGGACTGTCTCGCCCGAATCGAGAGGACGAACTGGACGGTTAACAGGGTCAAAAGGTTCGCTAATGAACGCTCTAAACCTCAAGCCGAATTGGTCGCCCCGTCGCCCCTGAATGACTTGAGGAACAGCGGATGAAATCGCTCGTCAAATCAATCGGAAAACGGCTTTCCAATTTCCGCGCTGGTGGTGAATCCACCGACAGTCATTTCGAGTTCGGTAAACGCTGCGAGCAGGCCGCTGCAAAGTTTCTCAAACGGCGTGGCATGACCCTGATTCAATCGAATTACCTTGATCAATTCGGCGAGATCGATCTGATTATGGTTGACCGCCGAGTGGTGGTGTTTGTGGAAGTCAAAGCTAGACGGTCTGACAAAGGTGGCGCGGGCTACGAAGCCATCGACGCGGAAAAAGAACGTAAAATTTCCAAAACCGCTTTGTCGTTTCTGCAAAAAAATGATCTGCTGGAAAACGCCTACCGATTCGATGTCGTCTCGATCCTTTGGCCGCGGGAACAAAAAAAGCCCACCATCGATTATTTCGAAAACGCGTTTGAATCGGTGGAAGCCAATCAGCTCTTTTGATTCGCTTGGTAGGCCTCGTTGATTGCGATGGCATTCTCAAGTACTTCTGTCCAATCCCGTTGATAATCAATTGGATCTTTGCGACCAATCTCACGAAATGCCAGAATCCGCTCGACATCACTGCCGGTCAGACCATGCGAGCGTCCAGTTGAATCGGGCAGATAACTTGTACAAGTGTTCTTAAAAACCTGGTCGAAGTCCAACGATAGTTCTTCGATCGATTTTTCAGCGTCTCGCAGAATCTCCGCTTTGTCATACTTCAGATAAGGCAAGTACAATTCGACTTGCTCAGCATCCCAGTTTCCCAACTGAAACGACTGCCATATCGCATCGTAAAATTCGGGACGGCAATCCGGATAGATTGCATGGTCCCCGGAATGAACGGCCAGGCTCAACAAAGTCCGTTTCTGATGACGAGTTGCCAGCGAAAGGGCTAACGACCCGGCCAGGGAAAAAAAGATCGCATTGCGATTTGGAACAACCGTCGCCTTCATCGATTCTTCGGCATAGTGGCCCGTCGGCATTTCCATTTTCTCGTCGATCAATGCTGAATTCAGATGTTGACCGAAACTTGATAGATCCACCAACTGATGATCGACTTGAAAACCATTCTGATTCAAATACTCCAACTGGCGTTTCACACAATCGAGTTCGTATCTGTGCCGCTGACCGTAGTCGAAACTCAGAGTTGAAACTTTGACACCCCGAGCCAGCAAATGGCAGAGCAGGGCTGTCGAATCCATGCCGCCACTAAATGAGAGTACTGCGTATTCCGGATTATTTTTGCTCAATTTATCGATGCCGAGAGAACCAACGTATTTAATTTACGTAGAACCAATGCAAAATTCACCCCAGTGGGCGAATGCTTAGCAGCCTAAGATTGGCCGCTAGCGATTGTCAATGGAATGACAAACAATTTTTTCGGGCTGGACCAGAGTTGTCCGGCCATCTGCGAAAAAATGAAAAACCACAAGGAGTTCCAGATGATCGCACTAAACCCAAGTCCCTCTGCCAATTTGCAATCAGGCGCAAGCCACTCGTTTGATTCGGCCAAGCCCTTCATTCCGGCTGCTACAGACCTTCAATCCGAGGCTTTCGAGCCCGGCAACAAATCGAACGAAGGCCAAGCCGCTATTGAGCTGGCTCGTCGGGCGATCGATTTGTTTACTGACCGCACCGAGCCGACGGCATCGATTGCCATCACATCTTCTGACGACAACGCTTTGCTTGAATCCGCACTGGTTGTGGCTCGCTGGATGGAACAGAATTTTGACTTGAATATCGGATGGTGGAGTCACAATCCGAACCGATTCGGCCTGGTTTGTCAGCGAAATCATTTCGAGAGTTTTAACGTTGACCTGCAGCCGGTCTCGCTGGCAACCCAGGCGGCCAATGTCGACATGTTAATCATCGATCAACTTTCGAATTGTGATGTACAGTCGTTGCAGGCGCTGGACGACAACCTGGATGCCCAGATTGTCTTAGGACTCTCTCGCAAACGGCTGGAAAAAGGTCTGATTGACTGTTTTGATCGCCAAATTGAAGTCGAATTCGAGCATTCGGCACTGCTGGCGATCAAATAGCGACTCCTCGTACTTGGCGAGGTTTTCAAACGACTTTAAGATTCTGGATAAATCTTAAACGGGTATTAAGGCAACACCGGCAGGGACCGCCATGGCACGCAACGAACAACTGATACGCCAGCACAAGATTCTACAAATTCTCGAGCGAGTCCGTTTCGGTAAAACGATCGAGGAAATTAAACAGGACGTCGTTGACGAATTAGGCCTGACCTCGATTCATACCCGGACTCTAAAACGGGATTTGGAAGCATTGCAGGCAGCCGGGTTCGATGTAGCGGACCACGAAACTCAGCGCGGCAAAGTCTGGAAGCTGGGGCCGCTGGCAAAGTCGCCCACCAAAATCACAGCCTCTTCTTCAGAGTTGATTTCCCTGTTTCTGGGCAAGCAACTTTTGTATTCGCTGGCTGGCACTCCATTCTGGACTGGAATCGAATCGTTCTGGCAAAAAGTCCAGGACGGATTGCCGACACCCGTCATTGAGCATTTTGAGAAGTACAAAAGAACCTTGCGCGTTTTGGGCGTGCAGGAAAAATCCTACGAGTCCCACTATGGAATGTTAAAGACGATTCATCGTGCAATCCTGGAACATCGCGTGCTGGAAGTTAAATATCACAGCATGAAGAACCCGGACAAGGTCCGGATGATTGAGCCCTATGCCGTCGTGCTTTACCAATCCAGTCTGTATATCATCGGTCCAGAAACTGGCGAAGGAAAAGAGGTCGCCAACTGGAAACTCGATCGTTTCGAAAAAGCGGTTGCTTTGGACCAGTGGTTCAAGCCCTGTAACGACATCGACATCGACGAGTATGTCGGGAAGGGAATGGGGATTTTCATTGGCAAGGAAACCAAGACTTTCAAAGTCTGGATTTCGGCCGAGGCCGCTCAGTGGGTTCGCGAGGAACCCTGGCATCCCGAGCAAGTCATCAAGCAAAAAAAGGATGGCTCGATCGAATTGACAGTCAAAGCTGCCGATGAGCGAGCCTTTTTTCCTCGAGTTCTCTCGTTTGGTGAACATGCGAAAGTGATCTCGCCCAAGAAGGCTCGCGACTCGATTCAGGCAACAATACAGCAGATGGCCGCCCACTATTGAGC
>CAZOXC010000328.1:0-4610 GCA_964583205.1 uncultured Pirellulaceae bacterium
CCGATCAAGACTATGCCAGAGCGCAATGCAACGTTGGGTACCTTTACGAGAGCGGCAAAGGAGTGGGGCAGGATTACCAGCAGACAATGCGCTGGTATCGCAAGGCGGCCTATCAAGAGTATGCCAGGGCGCAATACAACGTTGGCGTATTGTACTACAATGGAAATGGAGTGGATCAAGACTATCACGAGGCCATGCGTTGGTTCCGCAAGGCGGCCGATCAAGAGTATGCGTTTGCGCAATACAGCATTGGGAGGTGTTACTATTTCGGAACGGGAGTTGGAAAAGATTTGTTCGAATCCGCGAACTGGTTTCGGAAGGCGGCTGATCAAGGGAATACTAAGGCGCAATCCAACCTTGGAAATTTGTACTTTTTTGGACACGGAGTTGAAAAGAATTATCAGAAAGCGCTAAATTGGTTTCGCAAAGGCGCCGAACAGGGAAATTCTTCTGCCCAGTACAGTCTAGGTATGATGCTAAAACGAGGTGATGGAACCCCGGTCAACCTGAATGAATCACGTAGTTGGTTACAAAAATCTGCTGACCAAGGGTTTCAGCTGGCCATTGACCAATTAAGCAAGTGGTAGAATCCCCCCAAGGGTAACAAGGGTTTGCTGTGGGTGTTGTTCACTTCGCTCGAAGTCAATTCCTTCAATGATGCGTGGCAAGTGGCCGAGTACTATGAGCAGCGTTGGTTGATCGAGGAGTATCACAAAGCCCAAAAGTCAGGTTGCAAGATTACAGACCGGCAACTTTCATCTGCCGGGAAACTGGAAGCGTCAACCTCACTGTTGTCAATCGTCGCTGTCCGGCTACTGCAGCTCAAGACGCTCGGGCGCGCCAATCACGACCAGCCAGCGAGAAAGGTGGTTCCACCTTTATGGTTAAAGATGCTCAAAGCCGTCAGTCCCAAGCTCAATCGACTTCATGACATCACCGTTGGACAGTTTTACCGACACGTGAGCGGCAAGTCGCCGTTAATGTTGATAGGCAAACCGACGGCTAGCGCCTTGTCGCTCATAAACCAAGAGAACTCGATCTCGTTTGAGCGGTATTGGCCCAAAGCCGGCACTATGAACATGGGTTTTGAAATACGCGCTAGTCAATCGCGTAGGTGACTTCCAGGTGGCTGGAGATTTCGATCGTACCCGGGTTGCCAGGAGACGAAACGCCGCCCATCATCGAGTAAACGGCGATAACTTGGGCGTAAGGGTTGTTTGAGTTGTCGTTGGAAGCGGCCAACGGAGCTTGAGTTTCTTCAATCGAGATCACGTCGCCCAGTTGTTTTCCATGTAGCTTGGCCAGTCGCTCGGCTTTTCGTCGAGCTTCAGCAGCAGCCTGCTCAGCGACTTGATCAAGTGCCGCTTGTTTGTCCCGTAATTCCAAAACGATCATTTGGCCTGATCCGGCTGAACCGCTTTCGTTCCACTTGAGTTCGGCCTTGTCGATCCCAACGACAACTTGGTCGATCAGCGAATTGATTTTTTCCTGGGTAAAGTCCTGCTGCAAAGGAATCTCAAAAGTCACCGGGCAGGAAGCGCGGTACTTGGTAACTTCTACCGCTTCAACGCCTCCCATCCCCATCATTGCAATCATTGGGTTGTTCCCACCCAAAGAAAAATTAGGATTGCCGACCGTGACGTTGACGTCTTTGAACGCCATAGGATCAAAGGTTTCGTTGACCGACTCTGTTCCGATGGTGTAGCTCTTGATTACTTCCTCGATCGTCTCGCCCGTTCCAATGACATAGGCAGTGATCTTGGCCATGTCTGGCTTCACGGTAATCTTGCTATCGCCGACAACTCGGATGAATTTCTCTTGAGCGTTTGCACTCTGCAATGAAGCGCCAACAATCAGGCAAGTAAGTGAAAACACGAATAACGAATGGATGGCTGACTTCATGCTTGATTCTCCGATTAGTTTGGTTTAACTCAAGTATAAATTGGAATTGACTCATTGTCGCCTGTCAAGAATCACCTAATCATGTTCGCAAGATGCGACTCGTATAATGATCCCGCAGAGTTTGAATAATGTTTATTCCTTGGATTCAGGTACTTTCCACGTTGGTGCTGGCATTTCCAGTTCATTTGGAATGCCCTCCAGGCTACCACTCGCCAGGAACTGATTAAGAGCCTCTTTGAATTCTGGAAATTCGGTTTGTGATTCATTGAGTGCGCCATGCGAGCCACGTTTGACGGTAACGAATCGGCTGTCCTTAAACATCGGAGCGAGTTCGACAGCATTCTCGTAAGGCGTCTGCACATCCCACGTGCCGTGGACGATTACCGTGGGGATCTCCGTTTCAAAGTCGCTGCGAAACTCGTCGCCCAAATCGGTTTCCCAAACGGGACTGCCATCGGAATAGAACCAAAACGTGCTGCCAATAATTTCCATTGCCGGATCTGCTTCAAATTCTGCCCGCCGCTTCGCCGTGATGCCTGATCCGCTGTCCAACATCCAAAAGCTGGCTGTGCCTCGCTGAATGCGGCCACTCCCGAAGGCCGCCATTGCTGTCATCTGGCTGGCTGCTTTCAAATTGCCATTTGCCATGTCGATGATTTCACTTGGCCACTCTTCCAGTTCGCCTCTGCCGCGAAGTATGCGATTCATGGCATACTTGTCGATGAAGATCGTCTTCTCCGATGTCTTTCCCTGGTTGACAACGTATTCAAACGGTTGCTCGCGAACTTGTTGAGCAAGTTTTTCAGCTGCCGCAACGAGACCGCCTTCCGGAATGTATTTTTTTAGTTGCTCTGATTGTTCAGCGTCTTTGGCGACTCGTTTATATACGTTCCAAATCCAGCCCGGATGGTCCCAGGTGTGATCGGGTCCTTCCATGCCACTCAACACAGCGCGGCCAACGATGTCTGGATGAAAACGCATCAGCGTTATTCCCCAATGCGAACCAAAACTGGTTCCCATGATCGTGATTTTGTTGTACCCCAGTCCCTTGGCGATATCATGAACATCAGACGCTGCTTCAATCACATTGAAACCACTGAGGTCCAAGCCCTGGTCCAGCCAGAATTGTCTTTCCTTCGCCAGTGATTTCTGGAACGAGGTCGCAGCCTTCTCCGGATCATGCGCCTCGTAGGCGGATTGGGCCGCCATTTGAAACTGGATTGTTGTGTTGGGTGTCGACGAGCCAATCCCTCGTTGGCCTACGACAACGACATCAGAAATTTCAGTCAACGGCTGAATCCGTTGTTCAAAGAATCCGCGGTCTTCTAAACGTGGTCCCAAACCTGGAAATCCAGGTCCACCTTGCAGAACAAAGATTGGGTAGGTAGCAGGGTCCGCATTTTCGGTTCGATCAAACTTGTAGAATTCGATCGAGATAATATCGCTGTCAGGCTTGTTGCGATTCAGTGGTGCAAACAGCTGGCCTTTGGAAACCGTAAGTAGCTTGCCACCCTTGATCGAGATTCTCTCAGGATGAACATACATCGATCCCGCATCGGGAGCCTTGGCAGTGGCCTGGTGAAACGATTGGGCCGTTGCTTGATTGTTGCAATTTAGCAAAAACGTAGCTGAAGCGACAAACAGTGCGAGGTATTTCATTCCAATCTCCGAAGTTATAAAGACACCAGAGACTAAACCTCATTTGCAGCGGGTTTGTTTCGTATTCCGAGAGTGAATAGACAGAATTAACACAATTCTTCAAGCAACGATTGGGCCGGAAGTGCTTGCCAGATTGACTTGGGAAACCATCGATGCTCGATTGCATTAAGTTGCGGCAGATTCTACCTCCTGAATCACCTTGGACTTGGCATGATCTCCCACCATGCCGCCGGCGAATTCAACGTCTCCAATTCGTTCAATGACCCGATATTTGCGTCGATAGTCGTGATCGATGAAATCCACAAAGCGAATATCGTACTTCATCTTGTCACTCATTCGTTCGTGCAATAAACGGTTCGTCGTTTCAGTGACTTGAGGCTCGAACGAATTGTCAGTTACGATGAACTGGATTTCCAAGTCGGTTGCGTCTCGTTCGTAGACCTTGATTTCGATGATCGAGTTTTCAACTTCGCGATTGATATCGTTGACCAGTTGGTTGAAGAACGAGGGATAAAAACGCTCGCCCTGATCGGACATGATAAAGTTCGAATCCTTACCTTCGATTTTGGTGATCACGAACCGCTCGTTGCCTTGCGAGTCCGTTTGGAATTCCACGTCGGCGATGTCTTTCATACGGTAACGGATAAAGGGAAAGTCAGTCAGGTCCAGTCGAGTCACAATCATTTCTGGCTGGCCCGCTTCGTTGGGTTCGGTCTCTACGTAGGCCGCATTGGCAAAAATTTCCAAGCCACCTTCGGTTTCATGCGCGATTTCACCAAGTTCCACTGAGCCGTACGAGTCCTCGACCTTGCTGCGACTAAACACGGACTCGATATTGCGGCGCTGGCAATCGAAAAAGGTCTCGCCGCTGACGTTGATCAACTCCGGGTGGTGTTTGAGTTCGATATTGAATCGCCGCACGGTGTGCGCGATCATGTTCATGGGCGAGGGGAAGACCAGGAGAAGTTTGGGTTTATAGCGGTTAATGTCATCGATCAATTCGCGTACCGTTTGTTCGTTGATTTTATCGAACAAGTGATATTTGAATC
>CAZOXC010000329.1:0-4609 GCA_964583205.1 uncultured Pirellulaceae bacterium
CAACATGTATGTGCAAGTCAAAATCAAAGTTGACCAAGGTGAAAACGACGATCGCTCGTTTTTGACCTTTCCAGCCACCGCCATCCAACCGGGCAGTTTTGTGTGGGTGGTCAAAGATCAAAAGTTGAATCGATGTGACGTGCAGATCGTCGATTTTCAAAAGGCAGATGACGAAGAGCAAACACAAATGGTTGTGGTTCTGGCCGATGAGAAAATCCAGCAGGGTGACAAAGTGGTCACTTCGCCGATTGCTCAGCCGATCAATGGAGCTAAAGTCAGGGAGAAATCTGATTCATGAGAGCAGTAATCCGCTGGGCGATTTCAAATTCGCCGGCCATGAACATGATTCTGATCGCTTCGTTGCTGATTGGGTCAATCAGCTTGATCGTGATGAAGCGGGAAATTTTTCCCGAGTTTCAACTGGAAATTCTGCTGGTTGCCGTCCCCTATCCCGGTGCCAGTCCTGAAGACACTGAACAAGGCATCTGCCAGCCGATCGAGTCCGCGCTGTTCGGCCTGGACGGAGTCAAGAAGATGACGGCAGTGGCTCGCGAAAATGTTGGCTACGTCATTCTGGAACTCAACAATAACGTTCGCAACGTTCAAAAAGTTCTGAACGAAGTGGATTCCAAAGTTAAGGCCATCGACAATTTCCCTCAGGACATCGAAATCCCCGATGTGGAACAGATTGTGTTTCGCAATCCAGCGATCACGATTGGAATCATTGGTCCAGAGAATTCGGGACTTGATCCACTGCAGGAAAAAGTCCAACTTCGCGCTCTGGCCGAAGAAGTCCGCAATGACTTGTTGCAACTTGAGCCGGTCAAGCCAGCGAATCTCCGCGCGGCGTTCTATCCGATCATTGCACCCGCCGGTCGACCGGCTGTTTCCAGTGCTGAAATTGTTGCGGCTCAGGACTACCAAATCGATGTCGAGGTTTCTGAAGAGAGCCTCCGAAACTATGGCATGAGTTTGCAGGAAATTGCGGCCAGGATCAGCAGCCAGTCACGCTCTTTGGCGGGCGGCACGATGGACACGACTTCCAATGAAGTGTTGCTCTCTGGCAGTGACAATTTGGATACCGGCGAAAAAATCAAACCGTTGGCATTGCGAGGAAACGCCAATGGCGAAGTGGTGCGAGTTCAGGATGTGGCAAATGTCATCGACGGATTCGCCGACACGACCTCCAGGCATTTCATTGACGGGCGACCTGGAATCGTCATCAATGTGACCAAGACATCACAGGAAGACATGTTGACCGTGGTCGATTCGGTCAAAGCCTATGTTGAAGACAAAAAAATGCCGGAGGGTTATGAGCTCAAAGTCTGGAGAGACTTGTCTGTTGACGTGCGAGATCGGATCAACATGTTGTCACGCAACGGACTGCAGGGCTTGATCCTGGTGTTCATTGTCCTGGCGGTCTTTCTGGATTTGCGTCTGGCATTCTGGGTGGCACTTGGCATCCCGGTCTCGATCCTGGGTGCCGGTTTTATTCTGATCTTGTGTGGGCAGACGTTGAACATGTTGTCGATGTTTGCCTTTTTGATGGCCTTGGGGATTGTGGTCGATGATGCGATCGTGATTGGCGAGAACATCTATTCCAAACGCAAGGAAGGCTTGTCGTTTGTCCAGGCATCCATTGAAGGGACCTACGAGGTTCTGCCAAGTGTTTGCGCTTCGGTCACGACAACGATTATTGCTTTCCTGCCATTGATGTTTATCACTGGCGTGATGGGCAAATTTATCGCGGTGATGCCGGTAGCGGTGATCGCGATGCTGGTGATTTCACTCGTAGAAAGTATGTTTATTCTGCCCTGTCACTTGGCGCATGAGAACAACTTGTTTCTGCGGATGGTGGGCGGATCGCTGTACATTTTCAAATTCCTGCTGGTGCCCTTTCGCTGGGTGAATAATCTGGCGAGCAAGTTCATGGAATTCCTGATCGAATTCATTTACCTGCCGGTTCTTCGATTTGCTCTGTTTCACAAATTGATGTTCATTGCGGCGTCGATGGCGTTTGTGTTTGGTTCGATCGGCCTGGGCCTGTCGGGAATCGTTCCTTTCGAGGCCTTCCCAACGCTGGATACTCGCTACATTGCCGGAACAGTTGTGTTTCCGGACGGGGCCAACGAGGAATTCACTCAAAAAGCCACCGTCGAACTTGAGAATGCCATTTACCGAGTCAACGAGCGGATCAAGAAAAATCGTGGCGAAGAAATTTTGGATATCATTTATCGAAAGATTGGCGAAGTCGGTGATGCCGGCGGCGCTCCCACCGGCGTCACCAGTGGCAGTCATGTGGGTTCGGTTGATGTCGAATTGACCACCACCGCTGAACGGTCGATCACCAGTGACGAAATCATCAGTATGTGGCGTGAAGAGATGCCGGAGATCGAAGGTGTTGAAGTAGTCCGATTCAGCGAAGCCAATATGGGGCCGGGCGGAAATGCCATCGAGTTTCGTTTGATGGCGATGGGAGATTCGACTCAATATCTCGAGGAGGCCGCTGAGCGTTGCAAAAAATACCTGGAAACCAAAAAGGGCGTTTCGGATATCGAAGATGACTCGCGGGTTGGCAAGCTGGAGATGATCGTTGAGGTCAACGATCAAGGCAAGGCATTGGGGCTCACCGAGGACGATGTTTACAACACTATTCGCGCCAGTTATTTCGGTCTGGAAGTCTCCAAATCGCCTCGGGCAGGTCGAGAAGTCCGCGTGATGGTCCGCTATCCCGAAGAGCAACGAAGGCTGTTTTCCAATTTTCAGGAAATCCGAATTCGTGATTCGGATCGTAATGAGCGGCCTGTGACTTCGATCGCCGATATTCGTTACGAGCGTTCATTAGCCGAGATCAGTCGCTTGAACCAAAAACGTTCTGTGACTATTACCGCAGCGATTGACAAAGAGCAGGGAGCTAACGCGGCACAGATTGTTGCCGAAATGAAGACCGGCTTTGTCAAAGATCTGCTGGACGAATACAAGGAACGAGGTGTGGTGCTGTTCGTCAACTGGGAAGGGCAAGCTCAACAAACTTCTGAATCATTCACCAGTATGCAAATCGGGTTCCTGATTGCGATGTTCTGCATGTACATTCTGTTGACGCTGGAATTCAGATCGTACCTGCAACCTTTGATCATCCTGTTTACGATTCCGTTTGGCTGTATCGGTGCGATTGGTGGGCATGCGATCATGGGCCTGGAACTGACTCTGTTCAGCTTCTTCGGATTGATTGCGTTGACTGGAGTGATTGTGAATGACTCGATTGTACTGGTCGATTTTATTAATCACCGAGTCCGCGCGGGAATGTCTTTGAATGCTTCGTTGATTGAGGCCGGGCGGCGGCGTTTCCGGCCAGTGATGTTAACATCGTTCACAACGATCGCCGGGTTGTTCCCGATGTTGCTGGAAACTTCTTTTCAAGCACACGTGTTAATTCCGATGGCCGCCAGTCTGGTATTCGGGCTCGCCAGTGGCACGGTATTTATCCTGGTCCTGGTTCCCGTATTTTACAAAATCTACGGTTGGATGTTGGGCATGGATACCGAAAGCTGGGACGACGCACCACCAGCCGATGAGATAACAGAAGCGATCGTCCGTCCAAATCTTACTTGATCATCATCACAGAAACCAAAAACTGCCAAACCAAAACTCCTTGGCAACCATCCACCAACGACTATCACCAATCCTCAATCACCAATCCTCAATCACTAATCCTCAATCACTAATCCTCAATCACTAATCCTCAATCACCAATCCTCAATGACAAATAACTAATGACAAATCCTCAATGACAATTCATTACCACCAAAACACACAGCCACTCTCACAAGCCGCGAACCACCACCAGCCTCTCACCACCAGCCTCTCACCGCCAGCTTCTCACCGCCAGCCGCTTCCTTCACCAACCACTAAAAAAACTTCTGCAGCCCTTTGGCTTGCCGGCAAGCCGACAATTGTGCCAAGTGAAAACTGAAGTGAGTTGAAAGCAGATGAGTCAACAGATCCTGACAAGTCTTCAATGGCGTCCCGTCCAGCAAATCTAATCCGTGCGGTTGAGCCAGCACCGCGGGGTCAGCCTGCTTCACGGCTTCGGTCAATTCTTGATACGCAGCGACGGTATCGGCGACCACCTGATCGACTTGGAACGATGGAGCGTTTTCAGCGCCAACGGAAGAACCCGGCCCGAAGCTGGCGCCCCATTCTGCATCCAATTGCGATTCCAGGCCGACCATTGGCCGAGGCATATCTGCCACGACTCGCAAATGTCCGAGGATCCAGCGAGGCGTTTTGCCGTTGGTGTTGGAATCAAGGTCGCTATCGGAAATGTCACTGGCGATTTTCTGCAGGTAGTCGCAACAAAAAGCGTTTGTCAAAGATACTGTTTGGAACATTGATAACTCGTTTTCGTAAATTAAAAGTAAGGAGCTACCAAGTTTATCCGACTTGGTCCTGTTCGAACAACGAGCCCGAAACTATTCGTTATCGTTTACAGCCGCAGTGGATAACGAAGGAGCCGCAGAAAACGCAACATGAATACGACGCATATGTAGTCCAAGCAACCTTCCAGACACTTGACGAAATCGGAAACCGCGGGCAGGATGACAAGTTG
>CAZOXC010000330.1:0-4603 GCA_964583205.1 uncultured Pirellulaceae bacterium
TCTCGAGCTTGATCTCCGGTCTCGCCGACATAAAAATGGAAGGGCGGCAAGTTGGCTGTTTTGGATTCACGTCTGCGTCGGCGGCGCGATTGGGGCTTGTTGGACATAGCCAGATAGGCTCGCATTTTTTTCGCTGTAAACGACAAAGTCCAGTCTGCGTTTTCGCCTCGATTGTCAAACTGATCCACAAAGTCACTTGAATCGCCCTTCAAGGCCTGCTTCATCAACTCGAACATCACTTGAGCATGTCCGCTTTCTGAAAAAGACTCCGGCCCGCCCCGGTTCAGCCAGGACAAGGGAATATTGCGTTTCGTAAATTCTTCTTCAAGTTCTTTAGTGAGTTCCTTGATTTCCTTGCCGGCAAACGACTTGGACCAGTGCTCGCGATCCAGTGCCAGATTGTCTTCGTTGAATTGAATTCGCACGATCTGCGAAGTGTGTTCATTGGCGTTCGCGAGTTTTCCCAAGGTGATCAGTTTGGAAAAATCGATCTCGGGCGGCGGCTCGATCTCCGGCTGTTTTTGATTGAAAGGTTGGCTGGCCAGCCACTCTTCCCAGCGAGGCGAATCGGGCGATATGTCGTCACCCGTGAGATATTGGAGCCGTTGGGTTACATGTTGCTTCTGGGATTCATCAATGTCGTTGTCCAAAATCCAAACCATGTATTGGACCTGGTTCAACAAATCCGTTTCCAGCAGAAATTCCATCAAATCGATGTCTTCCTGGTCGGCTTGGTCAAGAATCACAGTCCGCAATCGGCTACGGACCTCCGGGTTTAATTCCCGATCCAGAAAGCCACGCATCATCAAGTCTAAATTGGTTGGATATTCGTCGCGCAAACTTTCGGTAACCGCCAGGCGATCTTCGTAAACTTCAGAAGCCAGCCGTTCTGCCAGCTGATCCATGGCTTGTTGTCGATCAGTTTTCAATGGGGTCAAATGCTCGATCACTTTCTGCTGCACAGAATCGCTATAGGGCGAGAGGATCTTGCCGATACCGAATGCTTCGAATGCCGGCAGCACAGTCTCTTTCGCAAATTGACGATGGTCGTTCATGAATCCGTTAAAGTTCGCAGCGACTGCCGTAGTAACGTCAACACCATCAACAATCTGAACGGTGAACTTGTCATCCTCCGCCTGGATGACTCGCATGATAAAGCCGGTTTTGGGAGAGCGAATCACTGTCCGGAACTCGCCCGCTTCGGATTCACTGATCGACAATTCGCGAAAAGGTTTGCTGATTTCACGAATGGAAATCCGGATCGAATAACCTTTCCCTTTTTCCTTGGTACGCTCGACAAAACCAACCGCTTTGGTGTCGCCGAATCCCAATCGATACGTGGGGCTGCCGTATTCCGAGCCATCGCCGTAACCAAACTCTTCACGAATGGCGTCAACAGGATACTCAGCTTCGTCATAACTGAGTGGCATTTTGGTCATCAGTTTGTTCTGTGCCCAACTCAAGTTGACCATTTCCGAAACGGGCTCGCTGACTTTTTGAATTGGTCCTTCAACCGTCAGTGGCGTGGCCGGTCGGTCTTTCTTGCCGTCGTTCTTTTTGTCTTCAGTGTCTTCATCGTTCGCATTCAAGCTGACAGAAAAAAGGCATGCCAGACAACAAGCTAGAATAGGAGCACACCATCTGATTGGCAGAAGAATCGAACTGTCGTATTTTGTGTTGTGTGGCACGTTCAACTGAGTGGAATTTGATCTAAGGAATTGAAAAACGAGCGCCAATATGGGCAAACCTGTAACGTTTGGCGGACGAGTCGAGTTTTGTCGGTGGCATTGCCCCATCACTATTTTAGCAGCCGTCTCGGGGCCTGTCTCAAAATTCGTGGGAGTTGGAAAAGTCAATCAGACGGCAAAATTGGAGTTTATCGACCAATTTGCGGAAGATAGTCTCGGAACGAGTACTGGTTAGAATTAGACCGTCATCCAATGATTGTGATGAACTTGTCGGTTATCCAAGTCAAATCCTGATCACTGCAAACACGGAATGAGTATGTATCAACAATGTGAGCGAGCAACGGCTCAGTTAATGGCTGGCTGGTGCCGAATGAGATCGCAGATCTATTGTGCTGTTGCAGCGCTGCTCTGTGCCGGACACTTGGCAATTCCGTATGCTGCCGAGCCCTGTCAGGGGCAGGAGTTGGAGTTCGTCAAAGACCTGCGGCTGAAGGGAACGATCACTTCGATCGATTCGGGCAAGATCGTGTTGACCGACGAAATCGGATCCGAAAAATCATTGAAAATTCAGGACGGCGATCAGTACTTGTCTTTGGAAGGCGGCACCTTGATCGTTAACGGACCGGCCCGCATCAATGTGCAGGGGCAAGTGCCCGCGGACACGATTCCGGTGGGCGCCACGCTCAAGTTCAATGTGCAGATCGATCGCACAGGAAAAGTCACTGAAGCGGTCGAGCAATTCGAATTGTTGCCAATCGATTCCGCTTTGCAACTGACTCAAACCGCCGAACCCGAAGACCGTCGTGATGCTTTTCCGGCAGAAGTCGTGGGGATTGTTCTGTCGGCCAAGCCGCGGAAGCTGGTCGTGCAGATCGCTCCCAACGAGTATGTGGGCAAAACCGAACTGACGATTCCGTTGGCCGAGTCCAGTCAAGTCGTAGTAGCGGATGACGATCTGGGTTTCGTGCAGGATGCTGATCAGGTAACCGATTGTTTCGCCAGACAAACCAAGGGTGGTGACCTGGTTGTGTTTTCGATTGAGATTGAGTTGGCGCCTCGCGAGCAACTGGTGTCACGTTCGCTGGACGAGAGACTGCAATGGCGGTTTGCTCATTTTAGTTCCGTTTCGCCCTCGGCACCTCGTAAGTTAAATTCGGACCACTTTCTGCTGCATACCGATATCTCGGATCGCGAAGGCAAAATATTGCTGGCCAAACTGGAAACCATGCTGGAGCTTGTCTCGAACTACTATAGTGTGAAGCCTCGGCAGATCATCGAGTGCTACGTGGTTGAAGAACTAAGGCGCTGGCCGGCCAATTTCTTTGACGAAGATACGATCGCCAAAATTTCGGCCGGCGAGGGCTACACTTCCACTCGTTCTCAAGGCAGCAGACGCAAATCGCTGGTGTACTCGGCCGCCAATCATTCGATCGTGCAACACGAATCAGTACACGCGTTTTGTGGTCAGAATTTCAAAACGACCGGTCCATTCTGGTACTCGGAAGGCATGGCGGAACTGGGCCTGCACTGGAAACCGGGCGAACGAGCGGTTTCGACACATCCGGCTGTGGTCGACTATCTGCGCAAGGCTGATCGGTTCAGGCTGGAGGATATTCTGGTTGACGAACGAATTTTGCGCGAGGGCTGGCATGACTACGCCTGGCGCTGGTCTGTTTGTCATCTGCTGGCAAACAACCCCAACTATGCGCGGGACTTCAGCCGAATCGGTCACAACTTGATGAATCAATCAGGAGCGTCATTCGGCGAGGTGTTCGGCGATCGAGTCAATTACATCAAATTCGAATACCAACACTTCATGGATCTGTTGCAAAACGGTTTGCGAGCCGATTTGATTGCCTGGAACTGGGATGTTAAAGCAAAGAAGCTGAACGGGTCCCGCAAATCGACTCGAGAAATCGTTGCGGCTGGTGGCTGGCAAGTGACTCCGGTTTGGCTGGAACCTGACAAGAATTATTCGATTCAAGCTTCGGGCGAGTGGCGACTGAGTTCCGGTGGTACCACCCTGGGCCCCGATGGGCTCGAAGATGGTCAAGGCAAACTGGTGGGCGCGATTTTCAAAGACTTTCAACTCAGCGAGCCATTCGAAATTGGCAGCGAACTCGAGTTCATGCCGCCCAGCGAAGGACAACTGGTGTTGCGCTGCCGGGATCACTGGGGTGAACTTGGAGACAACCAGGGTCAAATCAAAGTCCAGATAAGCCGCCCGAAATAAGCGCTCGGGCGTTACCGATCGTCTTCAGATTGCTTGTCTTGCGATTGCTCGTCTTGCGATTGCTCGTCTTGCGGCTTGTTGTCTTCCGGTTGATCGTCGGTGGCTGGTTGAGAATCGTCTGATTCGATCTGCTTTGTATCCTGGGATTCAATAATTTCGGTAATGGCGTCCAATCGGTTCTCGGCCAGCTTCAACTGCTGATCGAAAACTTCAACGAGCTGTTCTTGCCTTTGCACTTCGGTCAACGTTGTGAAGCCTCGTCGATTGAGGTTTTCGGTTTGTCGCAAGCGATCTTTGGCTCGGAAGAGATTCTGTTTGGCGTCCATGACCTCGATCTGAGTTGCCATGCGGCGGCCGTCATTCACGCTTTTGGCCAGTTTCAATTCCCGCTGGGCTCGATTGACTTCAAATTGATCCTGCTGCAGTCGTTGGTCGCTGATGAACCCTCGCAAGAACAGTTTGTGACTGGTTTTCAATTGATGCTCGGCCTGATTCAACTGGCGTTCGGCATCAAACACATTCAGGCGAACAGTGTTGAACAAGAGCTGTTCCAGCCGATCGACTCGTTGCTCCAGTGCTTCAATCCGTTCGGCTGCGGTTTCATCTTCACCGTCCTGGGCCTGAGTTACGATGGCTGCCGGATGGGTCGGGTGCGCCAGGTTGGCCGACTTTGCGAGAACAA
>CAZOXC010000331.1:0-4603 GCA_964583205.1 uncultured Pirellulaceae bacterium
TAATTTAATCAATCCCCTTACCAGCTCGCCTTACGAACGCCAGGAATCAGGCCGGCGTCGGCCAATTTACGAAAGCAAATACGACAAATACCAAACTTGCGATAAACAGCTCGCGGACGTCCACAGATTTTGCAGCGTCGTTCCTGTCGGCAGGAAAACTTTGGCTTGCGATCGGCTTTCGCGATTTTTGATTTGCGTGCCACCAGTTCAACCCAGTTAAACTTAGTTATATTTCAGTAATTCAGGCTGCCTCTTCCGCTTTGTTGCTGCGGAAAGGCATGCCAAACAATTTCAACATTTCGCGGGACTCATCGTCGCTATTCGTTGAAGTAACGAACACGATATTCATCCCCTGTGATCGAGTGAACTTGTCAGGGTTCAGTTCCGGGAACACCAGATATTCGGTGAGACCCAGGCTGTAATTACCCCGACCATCAAAAGCCCGATCACTGACCCCTCGAAAGTCACGGACTCGAGGCAGTGCCAGGCTCAACAGTCGATCAAAAAACTCGTACATCCGATTGCCACGCAAAGTCGCTTTGCAACCAATCGGATTTCCTTCGCGGAGTTTAAAACCCGCAACTGATTTTCGCGCCAAAGTGATCACCGGCTTTTGGCCGACGATCAAAGCCATTGCCTGGTTGGCGTCTTCCAGGTTTTTCTTGTCCTGCAGCGCTGAACCCACACCCATGTTGCAAACGATCTTCTGCAATCGCGGCAACGAGTGAATGTTCTTCCGCCCCAGCGATTCAGCCAAAGCTGACCGAATCTCTTCGTTGTATTTCGTTTCAAGTCTTGTTCTTGCCATCGTTCCTGCTCCACCCGGTATTGGGCTTCATTGCACAGTTTTTCTTACTGTTGTCTGTTATGAATTGTTGTCTTGTGTCTGCGTTCTGCGTTCCGTGTCGTACGGCGAGTACGCGGGTCGTGGTTGTCAAATAACGTTGTCAAATGACGTCGCCAAATGACGTTGTCAAATGACCTCGTTGGCCAGGCTGACGATCTTCATGAAGTTGCGATCGCGAAGTTCGCGGGCAACAGCACCAAAGATACGAGTCCCGCGAGGGTTACGATCCTTGTCAATGATCACAGCCGCATTGCTGTCAAAGCGGATGTAACTGCCGTCCGAGCGACGCGTGGGTTGTTTGCAACGCACGATCACCGCTTGCACAATCGTCTTCTTTTTAACTTCACTGCCGGGAATCACGTTCTTGACGCTGCATACCACAACGTCGCCCAGTCCGGCAAAACGCCGGCGAGATCCCCCCAGCACCTTGATGCACATCAATTCGCGAGCACCGGTGTTGTCGGCAACTTGTAAACGGGTTTCCTGTTGAATCATGACTGTTTGCCTTCAAATATTTTCAAGCTCGATCCACTTTGAATTCGAGATTAATTTATCCTTCAGATCCTTCTGCGGGTGCTTCTGGAGTCGACTTGGTAGCGGCATCAGCCGTTGCGTTGGCAACCAATTCTTCATCCGGTTGCTTGCGAGCTGCTCGCAGTGCCGCCAGATCAACTTCCTGGTTCTTTTCAATCACTCGCACCAAACGCCAGCGTTTAGTTTTGGACAAAGGCCTGGATTCGATGATCTCTACCGTGTCCCCATATGCCGATTCGTTGTTTTCGTCGTGGACATAACAAGTCGTACGTTTACGGATGAACTTGCCGTACATCGGATGCCGGACCTTGCGCGAGATCTCGACCACGCGGGTCTTTGACATTTTGTCGCTTTTGACTTTTCCAGTCGCCGTTCGTTTGGGCATTGTCTATTCGCTGGTTATGTTTGTTTCAGTCAGTCAGTCAGTTTCTACTAGCCTTTTGCTTCCGCCGGAGTTGCGGGAGCCGCTGCCGCAGCAGCCAGGCGTCTTTCAGTTTGAATCGTCTTGATGCGAGCAATCAATCGACGGTTGCGCTTCAGTTCCGAAGGCACATCCAGTCGCTCGGCCTGCGCCGACAGACGCAATCGGAACAAAGCCTTGGCAGCCTCGTTCAAGGTCGCCTGCAGTTGCTCATCGCTCATTTCACGCAATGTGGAAGCTGCATCTTCACTCATGTTTATGTTCCAGTTGAATTACTTCTTTAATTCGTCAGTGTTGTATCTGTCAGTTACAGCCAATTACATCGGGCGGCGTTTGACCATTCGAACCTTGAAAGGCATCTTGTGAGCCAGACGGGCAAAACAAATTTTCGCCTGCTGCTCGGTCACACCACCAATTTCGTACAGGATCGTGCCAGGCTTAATCGTGGCCACCCAGTACTCGGGCTCACCCTTACCTTTACCCATTCGAGTTTCCAAAGGCGTCGAGGTAATCGAACGATGCGGGAAGATGCGGATATACAACTTCCCCTCACCGCGCACATATTGCGTGGCCGCAATACGCCCAGCTTCGATCGTCTGCGCTTTAAGCCAACCGGGCTCAAGCGACTGAAGGCCGAATTCACCAAAGACAACTTTGTTGCCTCGACTGGCGTTACCTTTTATACGACCTCTTTGGACCTTTCGATGTTTGACCCTTTTGGGCATCAGAGCCATCAGACTCGTCTCCGTATAAACCTTGATTAATCCAAACTTGAACGCCGATATGACCTTGTGGCGTCAAAGCTTCCGTAAATCCGTAATCGATTTTTGCTCGCAAAGTGCTGAGAGGAATCGATCCGGCAATCTGTTTTTCGCGGCGAGCCATTTCAGCTCCACCCAGGCGTCCAGCCAATTGAACCTTGATGCCTTTGGCACCGGCGTCCATCGACTCTTCCAGAGCCTTCTTCATCGTGCGCCGAAAACTGGCTCGACGCCCAAGTTGTTCTGCAATCTTTTCGGCCACCAGTTGAGCCTGCAGCTCAGGGCGACCGATCTCTTCGATCTTCAAGTTAATGCGGCGTCCAATCAGGTTCTGCAGTTCTTCCTGCAGGATTTCGATTTCCTGACCCTTCTTGCCGATAATCAAACCGGGTCGAGCCACGTGCAGCACGACTTTGACTTCGCCTCGAGTCCGTTCGATCTCGATGCGGTCGATGCCGGCCTGTTTGTAATTCTTGGTCGGATGCTTCTTGATAAAGTCACGCAGCTTTTTGTCTTCCAGCAACAGCGTGGCAAAATCCTGCTTGGGTGCGTACCAACGGCTCTTCCAGCCAATCATTACGCCCGTGCGATATCCGATTGGATTAACTTTTTGACCCATAGTATTTCCAGTTAAGTTCCCGACCAGCCAGCTGACCCGACCCGTCATTTGACCCGGCCAAACCCACTCGTCGATTATTCAAATCCTATAATTCGTCAACTACGACTTCGATGTGCGACATTCGTTTACGAATCATAAATGCCATTCCGCGAGCTCGAGGGCGAACTCGTTTGAACATCGGGCCACCGTCAACTCGCACTTTTGAAATCAGCAGATCTCGTACGTCGATAATGCGACCCGGATTCTGATCCGGATCCTGTGCATTGGCCAAGGCACTTTTAATTACCTTTTCCAACATGCGTGCCCCACGATGAGGTTGGAACTTGAGAATATCAAGCGCCTCGTCGACAAATTTACCTCGAACCAACTCCGCCAGCGGCCGCACTTTTCGCGGGCTGATGCGTGCGTATTTGTGTAATGCTCGAAATGCCATGATTGATCCTGAAACCGCGTACGGTCGCCTGTGCTAATGTTTGCTTCTTGCCTGTACTATTTCTTGTTGCCCTTGCCACTGTGGCCCCGGAAAGTTCGAGTTGCCGCGAATTCACCGAGTTTGTGGCCCACCATGTCTTCAGTCACGAATACCTTGATATGGTTTTTGCCGTTGTGAACCATGAAGGTGAACCCAATGAACTCCGGTACTACCGTACAGGAGCGAGCCCAGGTCTTAATGGGTTCTTTGGTGCCCGCATCGATCTGACGCTCGACCTTGCGGTACAGCTTTTCGTCAACGAAAGGACCTTTTTTCTGTGAACGACTCATGGTTTTTGTTTTTGCTCAGTTTGGTAGTTACTTGTTTTTCAGCTGGATGATTAATCCGCTTATGCTTGTGTTACCGACTGTTAACTCTTGACTCTCAATTGACCATAACGCTTGCTGCGTCGACGGCGTACAATCGCCGCGTTGGATGGTTTGCTTCTCTTGCGAGTTGCACCGCCCTTGGCCGGAACGCCCGATGGGCTAACCGGATGACGACCACCTTTGGTCCGACCTTCGCCACCACCGTGCGGGTGATCAACCGGATTCATGGCTGTTCCGCGAACGTGAGGACGACGGCCCAGCCAGCGTTTACGACCGGCTTTACCAAGTCGGACACCCATGTGATCCGAGTTGCCGACCTTGCCAACTGTGGCTCGGCAAGCTGCTGGAATACGTCGAATTTCACCACTGGGCAGTGAAATCTGTGCCCAATCGGCTTCGCGAGCCATCAAAGTCGCGGCGGTTCCAGCACTGCGGCACATCGCTGCACCCTGCCCTGGTCGCATTTCAACATTGTGGATTGCCGTTCCCAGTGGAATCTTCTTGAGCGGCAGGCAATTGCCAACGTTGGGTGGCACTTCGGGACCACTCTCAACAACATCGCCCTTTTTGAGTCCATCGGGAGCCAGGATGTAACGCTTTTCGCCATCTTTGTAGAACAG
>CAZOXC010000332.1:0-4596 GCA_964583205.1 uncultured Pirellulaceae bacterium
ATTCCGGATCTTCCAGATGCGAGTCGATAGTATCAAAATACTTGCCGATCGATTCCGCGACGCTGCGGGCTGCAAATTTGGCCGCCCACTGGTTACTTTCGCTTGCCTGGTTTCGAGTAATCTTGTCGGAGTTCTTGACGGCGTCGTTGTAGGCCCACCAGGCAAAGCTGGACATCAAGCTCAACAAAATCAGCGGCCCGATAATTCCCAGCATCATCAGCGGGCGGCGGGCCATGGTTTCTTTGCGCTGCCGCAATGCCAACAATACACTTTGAATACTGGCGAAGCGGTTCTTGGGGTCGGCCGAGATACATCGGCTGACGATATCTCCCAGCCACTTGTCGACACCAACGATATTGCGGTGATCGACGGGCTTGGAGGCCGTTTGAATCAAGCGATTGTAGGCTTTCAGGCGTGAATCCAGACCGTCATGGTTTTCCAGTTTGACCACCGCTTCCGGATCCCTGTAGGGCGGCGAGCCGGTCAGCATCGAGTACAAAAGTGCGCCCAGTGCGTAAACATCCCAGCGCGCGTCAGGAATCGCTTTCAAGTCAGCTTGTTCCGGCGCCATGAAAAACAATGTGCCCAGCGCCGGCGATTCTTCGTGAGATAAACGCGATTGGCCAAAGTCGGCCAGACGAGGCTTTTTGTCCTGGTCCAGCAGAATGTTTCCGGGCTTCAAGTCGCAATGCAGAATCCCCTTGCCGTGCAAGTGCATCAGTCCGATGGCGATTTCTTCGAATAGCTCGACGGCCTCGTCCACAGGAATGGTCTGCCGGCGCTTCAAGTCGTCTTCCAGCGAACCGTTCTCGATGTAGTCCATCACGTAATAGGGCGGCTGGGCATCCCAGCCGACATCCAATAGCTGAACGACATAACGATCGGCCGCCAGGTACACCAGTTTTTCCACTTCCCGAGACAGCATCGTAAAGTCCGTGCTGGTTTTTCGAGTGTAGAATTTGATCGCTACTTTGCGGCCGGTTTTCCGATCGATGCCGGACCATACTTCGCCATAGGCTCCGGAACCCAGAAACATTTTCAGCGTATAGCCGGGAACGTCACTGGGTGGCTTCCGCGCCTCCAGACTCAAGTCCTGGGACTGCTGAATGTCCTCGGTCGATTGGAATTGTGTCTTATCGGATGATGAAGAGGACATTTCTGTTCTTGTTAGCCAAACGCCCGTTTTGAAATAGCGATCGAGAAAGCAATTCGTTTGGTTAAATTATTGCTCAAACCCGCCAAGTCCCATACCGGTAATCGGGAATTCAAGCAAAATGTATTGCATTGTGTGGGTGATTTGACTGGGGTCGAGTCATCTTGCTTTAAAACTTGCGACTACAAGCGAATAGGAAAACTGCATTGGAACCGGATATTAGAGCCGTGGCGTTCGACCTGGACGGAACCATGGTGAACTCGGAAGAGATTTACGATCGAGTGCTGGGCGAGCTGCTGGGGCGCCGGGGATACAAGCTTGATCTGGAATTGAAACGCTCGATGATGGGATTGAAGGCCCAGGATGCGTTTGCCGTGCTGACTTCGCGATTCGAATTTCAGGAAACTCCCGAGCAACTGAAAACGGAAGTGACCGAGCTGTTCGGCAGGTTCATGCCGGAGATGTTGAAAACCATGCCCGGTTTAGAGTCTTGTTTCGCCCAGCTTGACGATCGCCAACTGCCCAGGGCCGTGACTACCAGTAGTCCCAAGCCGCTGGCGAATTTGACCTTGATTATGGCGAACATCGCGGCGGGATTCGAGTTCGTGTTGACCGGAGATGATGTAGAGAATGGTAAACCGCATCCTGAGGTCTACTTGAAAGCGGCCGAGAAATTCGGAATTGAGCCCGCTCAAATGCTGGTCTTTGAAGACAGCGTGACTGGTAGCAGGTCGGCCGCGGCCGCTGGCGCTTTGACGATTGCAATTCCAGGTGAACACAGCGAAGGAATGGATTTTTCACACTGTTGGCTGGTTCTGGAATCACTTGAGAAGTTCGAATTCAGCGAATTGCCGGTCGCCAAGTAGCCTGCGGTGCTATCACTGTTGGTGGTCTGGCAGGCATATTCGTTAAATTTTTGCTTTCTTATTCAACCGCTACGACAAGTCCACCCGATACTACCGGTAACCATGTGATACCGCGCGTAGGTATCGAGTATGCATGGATACAGGTGGGGTTTAACGGGAATTACCCAATGTCGATGAAAAGACTTTTCGTAGCGTTGAATAGTTTGTTGATTGCCGCTGTGTTTACAACAGTGGGAAGTGCACAACAAGGCGGTGGTGGATTTGGCCAGGACGGACTCCGGTTTGGTCCTTCAGCCAGGCCTTTCGGAAAACCGGATTCGGTTTTCGGGGATGACTTGATCAAATACGACGCGCAAATGTGGGCACCTTGTGATGTCACGGGAGTTGACGGTCACACGGAAGCCAGCACTGGGTTTTATATTGCCTTCGATCGGGCTTATGCCAGTATCGACACTGGGGCCACTGGTGGAAGTACATTCCATTGGGGCAACCGATACGATGTCGGTTTCATCAGTGACGAAGGTCGTGGATGGAATATCCAGTGGCTCAATTTGGAAGGCAGCACGTTCTTAAACGGTGCGATTGCGAATAACCCGAATCCGGGAATCAATACAGTCAACTACAACACCGTGGAATTGAACCGGGTGTTTCGACAGGAACTGTCAAGCGGCGGATACCTTGAGCCCTATGTTGGTCTGCGATACTCAAGTATCAGTGACCGATTTATACAGGATACCGGTACCAACCGTTTCGCCCAAACGGTCGACAATAGTGGAGTTGGTGGTCAGATCGGTGCTCGTTTCGTTCGAGCGGTCGGTGGTCGAGCCAACTTTGAACTGGATGGAAACATTTCAGCGGTTTACAACAACCAGGAATATGAAGCGGTTGATGCGGTTGGGCCAGCCAATGTGTTTACTACTTTGAACCAGTTCCAAATCTCCGACAACGACTTTATTCCAGCGATGGACTTGTCAGCAAACTTCCAATTCCGATTGTCTCGTGACATTTCATTGCGAGCGGGTGGGATATTGAACTGGCAGTGGGCTGGTGTGAACCGGGTAAATACCGCACCTGCGGCAGCCAACCCGTTCTCAATCTTCGGGACCGGATTTCCAACTTCTCTGGTTGATGATGACACGATCGCAGCCGGATTTACTTTCGGAATCGACTGGCGACGATAGGCCGGGCAAGAACTACGAAAAACAAAACGCTTTAGCGGAATTGCTAAAGCGTTTTTTTTTATGCGCGCGTGCAAGTTAAATTGCCGAATCCGACGTGCCGGAAAGCGGACGGTGCCAGCGGCTATTTGCCGTCATCCTGTTTCTTCTTTCTGTTTCTCATCTGTTGTTCCCGCTTTTTCTTTTGATCTTCGGCGATTTGTTCACGACTTCTCCGTAAACTGCGGTCGGCATCAAAATCCTCGCCCAGCATTTCCTCCATCTGGTCGCGCTTGTCGGCGGGAATGCTTTCGAGGATTTCTTTCTTGGCATCCGCTTTTAGTTCTTCAACTTTCTCATAGTATTCTTTTCGAACTTCGACAATCGTATCGCGAAGTTTTATTATCTGGTCGTCATCCAGACCAAGTTCAGTCGCCATGGCAAACGGAATTCCAAACTCATCACCAAACTCGTTAATTTGCCGATAGGATTGTTGACGGCCGATTTGCTTGATTCGTTCCAGTTGGTGAGGGAGCAGCGTAGTCTCGGCTTTGGCCATCAGGTGTTCAGTAGAATCCAGCAACTGCTGTTGAATCTCAATGGAAAGTTGCTGAAGCTTTTCGGAGTCTCCCTCCTCTACCAGGCGTTGGTATTTTTTCATGTGCTGGCTGGCGTTCGCCTGAAACTCGATCATGGCTTGCTGGTATTCCTGTCCGAGTTTTTTAATTTCCTCCAGTTGCTCGGGAACGAGTGACAATTCATCCCTTAGTTCTGTGTTGTATTGGAGTTGAATAATTTGCGTCATCACCATTTGCCTTTCCATCTGCTTTTTTTGTTGCTCGGCAAGCTCTTCTTGAGTCACAGGTTCCTGGGCGGCTAAAAAGGAAGAATGGTTCCAGCACACGATCGAGCAAATTGCTACAACGATCAACTGTCCAAATTGGGCTCGCAACATTGAAATTCTCCGAGATTTGATGACGGTAATTTAAACAGGAATTGCCCCAGGCGGGTGCAGTCCGGTTTTGTCCAAGGCTGATTTGGTTATCCTGTAATTTTTACCGAAAGCTGTATTGATGGACAATCTAAATTCGCCTGTGGCCATAGTTCTGGCGGCCGGAAAAGGCACTCGGATGGAATCCGAGTTACCCAAGGTGCTTTGTGAAGCCAACGGGACAGCGCTGGTCCAATATGTCGTAGAAGCACTGCGAAAATCCGGCGTAAAACGGATTGTGCTGGTTGTCGGTTACCGAGCCGACCTGGTGCGAACTCAGTTCGAAAATGATGCCGATATTGAATTTGCCGAGCAAACTGAACAGTTGGGCACTGGTCATGCAGTGATGGTCTGTCGGGCTCAGTTGGAAGAGCATGAAGGTCCCGTGGTGGTGGTTACGGGTGACTCGCCAATGTTGCAGGTGGACTC
>CAZOXC010000333.1:0-4595 GCA_964583205.1 uncultured Pirellulaceae bacterium
TTATCATGTCCTGATCGTCGCGTCGAGCAACGAGAAGTCTGGTCAGGATAGAACCGAAAGAATGGTTTTGTCGTCAATTTTGTCGACAATTTCCACCTCGCCGATCCGGGTCGGTAAAATCAAGCGAATGTTGCCCCGGCTGGATTTTTTGTCCAATCGCATCGCATCCAGCAACTCTTCGGAAATTCCAGCGGGAACTGCGGTCGGCAAATTAAATTGTTCAAACAGCACGCGTTGCCTCTCGACAATCTCGCCATCCAGCTTGCCAAGCTGGTTTTGTAATCGAGCGGCACAGTGCATGCCAATGGCGATCGCCTCGCCATGCAGATACTCGCCGTAACCACAAACTTTCTCAATCGCATGGCCAAACGTATGACCATAGTTCAAGATCATCCGTCGACCAGATGATTCGGTCTCGTCTTCCTTGACCACTTGAGCCTTGTCCACGCAACAACGATGAATCAAGTCGCCCAGAATCTGCGGATCGAGTTGTTGAATCGCGTTCGAGTTTTCTTCGATGGTGCTGAACAAATCAGGATTCATGATCACACCGTACTTGATCACCTCCGCCATGCCGGCATTCAAGTGCCGTTGCTCCAGAGTGCTGAGGACTTGCGGATCGATGATCACTTTAGTCGGTTGCCAGAAGTGGCCGACGATGTTCTTTGCAGCAGGCAGGTTAATTCCGACCTTGCCACCCACGCTGCTGTCGACCTGAGCCAATAGAGTCGTCGGGATTTGTACAAAGCGAATGCCTCGCATAAAAGTCGCCGCGACAAAACCGGCCAAGTCCCCGGTCACTCCGCCGCCCAGCGCCACCACCAACGCGTTGCGATCGACTTTGTGTTCCAACAACGAATTCCAAAGTCGCGTTGCCTCCGAAAGTGACTTGGAGGATTCACCGACAGGGATCGTCAGCTCAAGCACTTCAGAACTGGCTTGCAACTGATGGCTGACTCGCTGGCCATAGAGCTGGGCGACTTGTTCGTCGGCGATCAATACAAATTGGCTGACAGGGACATCGTTGAGCTGTGAAGCAAGATCTTCGATGCACCCGGGATGAATGCAAATTTCATAGGATCGCGATCCAAGTTCTACGATCAGGGACATCTAGCAAATCCAGAGTTGTTTATGAAATCAGCGCCAATTCAATTGTCGACGGGTTTGCTGCGCAGTTTGAAAAGTTCCAGCCGAGTACCATTTTCACTGTATTGCATCTGATTCATGTAGATTTTCATCAACATCAATCCGCGACCAGACGGTTTCGTCAGATTCTCGTCCAAAGTTGGATCGGGAATCGTACTGGGATCAAACCCGGCTCCTTGATCCTGAACATCAAAATAGAAACTTGTATCAGAATAGTGAGCGCGGATCGAAACAACTTTGTCATCATCCAGCAGGTTACCGTGCTTGATCGCATTCATCACAGCTTCTTCCAGTGACATGTGAATTGCAAACAAGTCTTTCTCTGACCAGCCAAGAGCCTCCAGAGAATCCAGAATTTCACGAATCAACTCAACACCTGCCGTTGGTTGACTGGGAATTTGTTTGATGACTGACTCTGGCCATTGCTGGTCGAGTCGCTCGATCAGCAAATTCGAATCACCATTTCCGGGACTACCAACTGCACGACCACCGACTCCGGAGTCTCCGCAGTTCGATTCGTTATGGCTGGTGTCGCCATGGCAAGATTCACCGGCGTCGGTCATGGCAGGCATATGACTTAGGATTCAGTATTGAATGAGGACAGGGCATCATCCTGTTCTTCCATGATGTCAAACACGGAGTTCAGGTTGGTAATTGTGAAAACTTCTCGAACCTCGGGGCAGAGATTGCTGAGTTTGATCTGGCCGCCGCTGCCACGCAGTCGTTTTTCCAAAACAATCAACTTGTTAATGGCGGCTGATGATAAAAATTTGACGTTCTCCATATTGATCAGAATTCGATCGCCGTCTTCAGGAAGCGCCAATAATTCCGATCCCAATTTTTGTACTCGCTCTGGATCCATGACTTTTTCGTCAACCAGGCGAACGATTGAAACATCGCCGCTCTCGTTGACGTCAATGCATTCGAAGTTCGACATAACCACTCTTTGTATGCTGAAATGTTTTCTGAAAGATGTTTAAAACGTGTTGGGAAGGGGTGCCCTCAATTATCGCATGGATCACGAAAAAATTCGACCCATTCACCGAGTGAACTACAAAATGAACTGACGTCGCGATTAAGGCGGCTCAAGTGTCCTTGAATACCTATTCAAATTATTCAAATTTCACACCCGAATCGGTTTAACCGTAAAGAATTAGACGTGCAGAATCGTTTGTTCTTACAAAGGTCTGCCGAAAGCGAGCCATTTTTGGACCACGAACGCAGCCAAACCCTGCGAATGTTATACTTCGCTCTGACCGATTCTTGATTCATTTTCAAAGGCCAGCAACATGACGTTCGGAGTAGGGATTTCCTCGCCGCAGGAAGCACTGGGAAAATTGCACGACATGACGGAGGGGGTTGACGCTTTTACACCCGATGTATTCAGCCAACGGATTGAGAACCTGCAAAGTGAATTGAAAAAGCGAGATCTCCAGGCGCTTTATCTGCACGCTGGTACCAACCTGTTTTACTTCACCGGGTTGCAGTGGAATCCCAGCGAACGAATGGTGGGAGCGATCGTTCCGGCTGAAGGCCCAATTCAATACATTGCTCCCCATTTCGAGCTTGATACCCTGCGAGACTATTGGCAACTCCCGGCCAACATCCAGGGTTGGCAGGAACACGAGTGCCCTTATCGATTGTTCGCCGACACCCTCCAGTCCATTGGCATTGCTGGTGGCACCGTTCTGCTTGATGAAGTGACTCCGTTTTTTACAGCGTCTGGCTTGATGAATGCCAATCCGGATATCCAGTTTGAATTGGGGCAAGCAGTCACGCAGCATTTTCGTGCTCGCAAATCCAGCCGAGAGATCGCCATTATTCAGCGAGCTCATGAGATGACTTTGCAAGTGATCGAAGCCGCGGCCTCGATGTTGCACACAGGGATCTCCACAACCGAAGTGGCCAAGTTCATTGATGATGCGCATCAAGCTGTCGGTGCTCCGCAAGGCAACTTCTTTTGTATTGTGCTGTTCGGAGTCGCCACATCATTTCCGCATGGAGTCAAAGATCCACAAGTACTCAAGGATGGCGATTGGGTTTTGATCGATACAGGTTGCGAGCTGCACGGTTACAAATCAGATATCACTCGCAGCTTCTGTTTTGGACAGCCAACCGATCAACATCGAACAGCCTGGAATGCGGAGAAGCGAGCTCAACTGGCGGCGTTCGCGGCCGCTCGGCTCGGTGAACCTTGCCAGGCTGCGGATCTGGCAGCCAGAAAGTCGCTGGTTGAATCTGGTTATGCCGACGATTATCAGTTGCCAGGTTTGCCGCATCGAACCGGTCACGGTTGCGGACTGGATATTCACGAGGGCCCCTACCTGGTTCGCGGTGAGACTCAACCACTGGAACCCGGCATGGTGTTTAGCAACGAACCGATGCTGGTGATTCCAGATCAGTTCGGCGTCAGGTTGGAAGATCATTTCTACATGACAGATGCGGGGCCACAATGGTTTACCCAGCCCTGTCATTCAGTAGATGATCCATTCGGCCTGTCCTGATTTGGACTGCATTGACTTGCATGATCGAAATTGAATTTCGGTGCAAGTCATTTGCCTTTGGATTTATTGTTGTTTTTTTTCGCCGGGCGTTCAGCGGTGCCCCATTTGGCCTGTTGGTCGGCTCGATGATCGGCAGTAGAAGTAAAGGTGCCGAATTGGGCGGGCGTATGCGAGGCCTTGGTGATTTCCTGCGCCTTGGCAACAATTTCGGGATGATCAGCGGCGACGTTATTGGACTCGCTGATGTCCTGCGACAGATCATAGAGTTCCCAGGCGGCCTCTGGGTTGTTGCGGACGGCTTTCCAGTCGCCCATTCGAACTGCAGTCAACCTGCCGGCATATTCCCAGTACAAAAATTCGTGTTGCTCCTGCTTGCGTCCGGTGGCTTGTTCACCCAGCAAGGTTGGTAAAATCGAAAGTCCATCGGCATCATCTGGAGCCTTGGTACCCGTCAATTCGGCGAAGGTCTTCATCATGTCGACTTGCGAGAACAACAAGTCGCTGGTCTGGCCGGCCTTGATCTTTTCTGGCCAGCGTACGATGAAGGGAATCCGCAAACCGCCCTCGTACAAGCTTCTTTTTTCACCACGGAACTCGACACCCGTTCTGGGATTTACGTTCGGGCCAAAATAACCTCGCGGGTGTTCGTCTGATTTGAATCGATCCTGTCCGCCGTTGTCACCAGTGAAAAACACCATCGTGTTTTTTTCCAGATCCAGCTCACGAAGCAATTCGAGAACTCGTTTAACGTCATTGTCGACCATCGACACCATCGCCGCATAATTTTTGACTTCCTGGTCCAACGAATCGTCTTTGATCCAGTCGTCGTCCTTGTACATTTCCCAAGCCGGATCGTCAGCCGGGATGTCGTACATTCCATGTGGGGGTGTAATCGGCAAGTAACAGAAAAAAGGTTTGTCTTTGTTCTCGCGAATAAACTTTAAT
>CAZOXC010000334.1:0-4590 GCA_964583205.1 uncultured Pirellulaceae bacterium
GATTCATATACTCTTCAACACTTGATTCGGCACTGGCAGGTGCAGCGGCCTCAGGCTCCACATTGACCGGTTGTTGTTCAGCAACTGGTTGTGGTTCAGACGGTTCGGCTACCTCACCTTCATTCGGCAAATCACCCTGAGCTCGCATGCGAGCCAGTACATCAGCAACTGATTCATTCTCGGGTGCTGGGCTGGCGGCGACCGGCTCAACCGGATCAGCTTCGACCGAAGGCAAGTCCAACGGTTCAACGTTGACGGGTTCATCCTGCACACCCGCTTCAATCTGGGCACCCGCTTCAATCTGGGCATCGCTTTGATCAGCGAAATAGTTTTCTATTGTTTCAGGTTTCGCTTGAAATGCGGGTTCTTCAAGTTGCTTTAACTCTTGAGCGAATTCGGCGGCTGCATCGGATTCAGACGAAGCCATTTCTTCCAGCGAGTTTACTGGTGAAAAAGACGAATCAAATTCCGTTGATGGAGCGGCAGGAACTTCTGGTTCAACTTCCGCAGGAATAGAAAATTGACTTGCATCACCTTCCGTTTGTTCATGGCTGGAAAACTGCTCAGCCCAATCTTGAGCGACCTCGGCTGAGCTCTGTTGAGCCAGAGTTTCTTGATTTGAATCCTCTGAATCCCATTCCGAAACGGGTTCGTTCGTCGCCGAGTCGTCTTCAGTTTGAGGCTGCGACTGGTTTCGCGCCCATTCCAGTGCGTTTTCCATCTGGACCGCAGCATCAGCTTCTGAAGGCTCGGAAACGGATTGTTCTGAAACTTGATCAATTTGCTCAGCGAATGATGCTGCATCATCGAAACTGGATTCCAGTGACTGATCCAGGTTTTCCTGTTTCAGCCCGTTTTCTTCGAATCTCTCGGACTCGATAACTTCGTCAAGCTGATCGAGCAGGTTGTCGATCATCATTGACTTGGCCTTGCCACTATCGCCTTCGGTGATTCCAGCGTCAAATTCTGAACTGCTTTCACTGACATCGAATTCACGCACTGGCTCTTCAGAGTCCTGAAAAGAATCCTGTTGTGCCGACTGCTGGTCTTCACTCACAAATTCTGCTGAAGAATCGCTGAACGAAGATTCATCCGATGCTGAATCGAATTCATTTTGAGCAAATTGTGGTGCAGCGTTTGAATCTGCAACCGTTGAGTCATGATCGTTTTGTTCATCGGTTTCATCATCATCGTCCAATGAATTGACAGGCTTGAATGCCGGCACATCCAAACTGTAATCAGTTTTTTCGCTAACTGACTCTTCCTGAGCTTCGAAGGTTTCGTCTGCCGATTCGTCCTTGTAAACAAACTCAACAGCCGAATCCAGCAATTGCTTGCGTGCGACATCGTCGGTAATTGAATTGGTTGGAGCAAACGTAATTTGTGGCTTTCGTGCCAGGTCTTCACGGACCGAATTGAGCTGAGTCTGCAAATCCGCAACGACTTGATTCAAGTGGTCAATCGAATCTTGATGTGACTGCAATGCTGTAAGTTGTTCTTCAAGTCGGTTCTGGTTCATCTTTTGTTCTTTCATCTTCTTGACCATCTTTCGCATTCTTTGACGAGCTGCATCACGGGTTGAAATTGCGTCAGCAAGTTTATTGTGTAGTTCGAGTTGGGTTTGAGGGTTCTGTTGGCTGGTTCGATTCACGGCGACCTCACCGGAATCCAGTAATTCCATCCGTTGGCCGGCATACTCCAGGCAATCGCCGGGTTTGAGCCAGCATTGGTGGACTTGTCTACCATTCAGCAAAAATGCGGAACCGTTCTGATACCACACCACACCAGCCGCCGTTCGCTCAATGAAGCCACGGTTTTGATTCGGACTGTTAACTGGAGGTTGAATCCAGAATTGAGTCTGACTCAGCTCCATAGTTTTGTTCAATTGCCCAAACTTGAATTGGAATACGATGGGCTTCGAATCTTGAGCATGAACGTACTCAGTTAATTCTTGCGCCATTGATGTTCGAGAGGTTGTTGACATTTTCAATTGTGAATGAAAGTTGTTTACAAGAACGAATTGCCAAACAATGCAAATTGTCCTTTAGTGTGTAGCTTGCCAATAAGCTGGCTCGGCTGCTAATCAAGCGGACTCAAAAAGATGCCGACGAGCCTGGCACTCAGAATCGTTAATTTCCGATTCACCGGCATTTCGGCGATCCACATGCCGATCGTTTTGCCCAAGTGTCAATCGTTCCGGATGTATCGAGTTTCCCGCTGGCACAACCGTTTCTCTTTACGGCAAAACCGTCTGATACTGGTGTTTGCCGAAATTCTTCCAGATTTCGAAAAATTCTGTTTGTCCGGCAATCTCAACGCAAACCGGGAAACACGTACTATATTTCAATGCTTCGAACGCCAACCGGCGTTCCCAGTCAGCTTCAACAACTACTCATTAACTGAAGACAACTATGGCGCGTGCTGATTCAATCAAGAAAATGAAAGACGTTCTGGTCACAAGACGCAAAGCGTTGCGTTTGGCATTGGAGGGAGATTTCAGCCTCCTGCAGAAGATGGAACAAACCGTGGGCGATGCAGTCGATTTCGCACAAGGTGCTGCCAATGACGAGATCAGTTCACAGTTAGCTGAAGTTGAAAGCCGGGAACTGGCGCAAATCGAAATCGCTCTGCAAAAGTTCGAGGAAGGCAGTTATGGCAAGTGCGATCACTGCAACTCCAACGTCTCGCTGGCTCGCATTCAGGCGCTGCCCTATGCCACGCTCTGCATCGATTGCCAGAGGCTTCGGGAAGAGAGCGGACAGCCATTTCCTTCGAATGACGGTCTGGATGATCTCCAAATGGGGGATGTCGACGTTAACGTTTCGTAAAAGCCTGAGCGCCTCAGGATTTGCCAAAACCGCATAGTTTAAATCCACGCCGGGTTTTTTTTGATTCCACACCAATCCTGTCAGTACAAAACCTTTTGATCGATGTTATCGTAACAAAAGGCACAACAGACCGGATTGAAACTTGATAAGACGAGCCGCATGAACCACTCCAAAATCGCAATTCGTTTATTGTACGCTGCATTGATCGCCAGCCTGTCCGTTCAACATGCTTGGACACAGACTGAGTTTGATCGTGACGCACTCGTTGACCAACTCATGTCTGAGACCACCGGAAGCGACAGTCCGTTTCGGGTTCTCAATAAGGTTTACCGAGTCGCTGAGCCCAGCGTGGTTCATATTCAAGCTTTCAAAATCGAGCGCAATTCCAGCCAGAAACAACTGGACTCGATCGAAGAAGCAGGTGCCGGCGTCATCTTCAAATACAACGACGGCTTCTACGTTGTCACTAATCGACATGTGATAGCCGATACCGATCTTAATTCCAGTCGAGTCGTTTTGACCTCCGGAAGGTTTGTCGACAAACGGAGTGACCGTACGGCAACATTCGAAGTTCGAATTCAACTTAGCGACGGCCGGTTCTTCAACCCCACCGAAATCCGTATGGATCGAGGCACCGACATGGCGATCATGTATGTTGACGCCGAAAATCTGACTCCATCCAAGTTCGGGGACAGTGATGAAGTCGGCATTGGTGATTTTGTAGTGGCCGTTGGCAGCCCTTTTGGTCTAAGCCATTCGGTGAGTTACGGAATTGTCAGCGCCCAGGGAAGACGCGATCTTGAACTGGGTTCCGAAGGCGTACACTTTCAGGATTTCCTTCAGACTGACGCTGCGATCAATCCGGGAAACAGTGGCGGACCTTTGCTTAACTTGCGTGGCGAAGTTGTCGGAATTAACACCGCGATCGCCAGTAATTCGGGCGGCAGTGACGGAATCGGATTCACCGTTCCTTCAAACATGGTCGCGCGTGTCGCGCAACACTTGATCGACTACGGTTATGTCCGTCGCGGATTCATGGGAGTCACACTGGACAACAATTACAATCACGAAGCGGCGTCAAAACTGGGACTGGATACCGTATTTGGTGCTCGAGTACGCAGCGTGAACCCGGATTCTCCAGCAGCAGGTGTCGACATCAGCAACGGCGACGTCATCCTGAAATACAACGGCAAAGTCATCGAAAACGACTCGCATCTTGTCAATGCAGTCAGCATGACCGAAATCGGCAAATCGATTCCGTTAGAGATCTATCGAGCCGGCAGTCGCAAAACCGTGTACGTTACGATCCAGGAACGCACTCGCTAAACCAGGGCGACAGACTTGCTACCAGCGGGGATCAAATCTTGAACCCTAGCTGGAGTTACCCGCAAGCTGAATCTGGTCGATGATGCACTGGCGGGCAACATCGACATTGATCGCCCGCGCGACCTCGACATTTTGTCGCCACTCTTTTTGAATTCGCTGATCAAAAACTGAAACGCCGCGAGTCAACTCGCCCTTGGTTTCCACTTGCCCGGCCATCGCTTCGAACGAGAACAAACTCGGCTCCAGCAGCGACAAGGTTCCCACCGCATCATTGAGATTGATACTCTCTGCGCCTAACTGCTGACGGTAGGCTCGGTATGCATAGGGCAAAATCTGCTTCAAAAAGTTTCCGACTCGAGTCGTCGATTCAGGCAATTGTTCCAGGAAGTCGAGCTCAAAAGAAACTTCACGAGTCACATCCAGAGGAATCAGTGAC
>CAZOXC010000335.1:0-4589 GCA_964583205.1 uncultured Pirellulaceae bacterium
ATTCGCAACAGTGTCGCCTCGTAAATCTACAAGTTTGGCCTGCTGCGGATTTTCAGGGCAAGTGATTTTCAAATTGCCCTGTTTGCCCTCGGTCTCTTTAAACCAGATTTCGGTTTTATTGCCAAGGCACTTCCAGTCGAAAGGCAAAACGTTCTTGCCACTGAAATGATAAACCCACCCGGTGGCCGCCATTGGCTGCTGTCCGTCAAGCTGCTGGACTTGTAGGGGCGACAGTAAATGATAGGCAGTCAATAAAGGGTTTTTGACATCGACGCCATAAGCCAGGTTGAATTCAGATTGAGTTTCGTGAGCCGGGACCAGGATCGTGTCGAGTTTCCGATAGCCGTCGCGCCGATGAAAAGGTGCACCACCAGAAAACAGCGTCAGGCGATGAGTTCCCAAGTCAATCTCGTTGCAAATCGGGGACTCGAAGCGGCCCACTGCGATTCCAGTGCGACTGTCGTTGGTCCAGCGAAACAACTGTGCACTATCGTTACCAAAAGCAGTGCGACAGCAAATGTATTCGTTCCAGGGGTCCGAGCGAACTTTGGCAAGCGGCTCGATCATAATCTTTAACTGGGCAGTACGAATTCCACGAGTCACCGTGAAGTGCTGCCGGAAGTTGGCGACCGCATTGTCGTCGATGAACAATTTTCCGGACGATTCCAGACAAGCCTGAATCAAACTCTGCTCAGTGACTTCAACTTTGTCCGCCTGCATCCGCGAGTAACTGGCCGAATTCCGTTTGCCGCGACTCTGTCGACGATCACTTTGGCGAAACGCCAGTTGCTGGGAAAGCAAATTGCCTCGCTCGTTGTAGACCTGCAAAGACCGAATCCCGCCCGTGGACTTGTCGGCCGTCAATTGGAAAAATTCATTCCGCAAAATGTAACCATCGACCAGGGGCAGCGGATTGGATTTCATTTTTTGACTTGAGCTACCCGGCTTCAGAAATGTGAAACCCAGTCCTTGTACATCGACGACGACCTGTAGCTTGCCGCCCGAATATTCTTGAGCGTAAATCGCATCCTGGTCATCGCAGGTCACCGAGTCAACATTCAGTTCGATGTACTCGCGCCTCGCGCTGGGCTGCGGGTTGATCAGCAAGTAACCGGCGGCCTGGTTCGAACTGGTGTTTGATGGGTCGGTATTCGACGAGGTCACATTGACGAATCGAGTCAGCGAATTGCTCAGCGCGTCCTGGACCGATTGAGACGTTTCTTTCAAGTCCGTTTCGGCAGCACGAGTCTGTTGTTCGATCGCGCTGCGGAGTGTGGAGAGGTCTTCGGTCGAATCGCTGTCGAAGGGTTGGCACATCGCCTGGGCAGCGACAGCATCGTTGAGGCGGGTTTGATCCTGCCAATACCGAGCCCAGCGGCTGATGTTGTCAGTTTCGCCGGAGATGATCGACTGGCGATGGTCGGGACTCAAGTACTCGTCGGGCAACCATTGTTGTGTGGTATCGGTTTCGGTCTCCTGCTCGAAGAACTGACGCAGCGAGATGAAAGTTCCAATCGTTGCGCCATATTTTGCAGCGTTGATCAAGTCACGATACCAATCGCTTTGCTTGCCGGCCCAGTGAGCCAATTGCACAACGGCCATGTGTCGGTTGTCGATCGCCTGGCTGATTTTGCCCGGCAGTTGAAAAAAGTTTTCCGCCGCAGCGGTATCGAAGGGAGGGTCGGCCAGTGCCGAAACAGCCTGCTTCGAAAAACCCTGCCAGTGAATATGGCGATCGAAGTGCGTCGGGAATCGCCCATCATCGAAAACCGAATGCACGGCGCCCGACATTCCAGACTGTTGGATCAATTCGGGGTGGGCGGGACTGACGCCGAATTTTTGTCGACCGAAAATGTCAGCAGGTCGCCCCAGGTGCTCTGAGTAAACTTGCTCGCCCTGCAAAAACTGGTTGGCCAGCGATCCGAAACTCAGCAAACTCGATTTGAGCTCAAGTGCCTCGCCGCCTACGACGCAGAACTTTCCGTCGACGATGGCCTGTTTGATCTGCGGGAATTTTTCATGCTGCCCCAGCGCAGGAAGAATCTCGGCAGGCAAATGCAAATTGCAATCGATGTTCCATTCCAGTTGTCTGGCCAATCCGTCGAGCAGCGTAGGAGTTACCAGTGTGGTATCGATCAACCAGATTTCATTGGAAAAGTATCGATGGCGTTCTTCGCTCAACAAGTCAAAACATTTTTGTAGCGCCTCGGTGAACTCGTCATCTGACTTGCTGGCCGCAGTGGCCGCTTCGATGCACAGCCTTTCAAACTGAGCTTCGTCCAGGCTGCTGGCGTATCGGTATTGTCGAGTCAAAATTTGCAGCTGCAGAAAAACGAAACCCAGCGCATAAAAATCTTGAACTCGTTCATTCGAGATTGCAGAATCTGATTGGCTGGAATCCAACTGATAATGCTGGAAGATTGTCGAGGCAAATTCGGATCGGCGAGTGCCTTGTTCGATCAATAGACCGCCCTGGTCTTTGACTCGCTGCTGGAATCCGGTTGGCAATTGATCGCGGCACAGGTTGGGAGCGATCAGCAAATAGTCTGCGCAGTCATCGGGTGGCGAGTCGACGCGTTGCCATTGCGGAACTGATTGCGAAGCAGAAATCAGTGCCGGGTGCCACAGCGCGGTCCAGCCAGCCATCAAATTTTCGGCATCGTCACCGGTGGCGTGAATTGGAAAATCTTCCCAACCATGGCAGGACAACAGCAGTTGAAGGTGTCGCAGATTCATCTTTTAAAGTTGACTGGGGCTAAGCTGCTGTGGTGTTTGCCATTTTTTGACACTTGGTATGAACGCAAAGTGCGAAACTCGAGTGTGTAAATAGTCGCTGACAGCGAGCACTTTTTCAGCGAGCAGTTTTGTCGGTTGTAATGGATCTATCAATAGGTCTGATGTTTTGCAATTTAAATGGAACTTAGTCGATACATGAAGCGTCTCTTGTTTATTCCAGCCCTGAATCGAGGTCCTTGATACACGGGTGTCGATTTTCGCAGCCTTAAAAGTAAGGCCAAAACAGCGTGAATCCGGCGATTAGCGGTGATTGAGGATCAATGTGACTCAGCTTAGTCATTTTCGAATTAGGGTTAACCACCACTCCAAGCCTATTCATTGCAGGACTCGAAAGCGGGTTTTGCACTGAAAATACCGATTGTTTGCCGACAAAATGTCGGTGAAAGGGAAAGTTGACAACTCAACTTGGCCAGCGGTAAATTATTATATGTAAAGGACTTGGAGTCTTTCCTCTCGTCTCTGTCTCCAAATCCCCACCGATCCTGGATCGCACTGCGCGTGTACAATTGGCAGATGGCTGAATTGTGCTGTGTTGAGTGTTCCGGGACGATTGGTGACGCGCTTTGGAAATCGCGCCATGGAACGAACTGATGGAACGAACTGTGACTAACCAGCAGTACGTCAGGCCATGTGCGAAGTTGCTTTGTGCTCTCCAGTTTTGAAGGGGTGTAAACCGCTTCAGAAAAACGGAACAAAATTCATTCGGGATATACGATGGCGAAATCAAGAGCAGTTTGGGGAATCGACATTGGTCAGAGTGCGTTGAAGGCAATGCGCTGTACACCGGTAGGCGAGGGCGTCATTGCCGCGACCAGTTACGATTACATTGAGTATCCCAAGATTCTTTCTCAACCAGATGCAGACGCTGATGAGTTGGTCAGAGAAGCATTGGAAACATTTCTGGAGCGTAATGACCTCGAGGGTGACTACGTGGCGATGAGCGTTTCTGGGCAATCGGGTTTGTCCAGATTCTTCCGTCCACCTCCAGTCGATGTGAAGACCTTGCCGGACATCGTCAAGTACGAAGTTAAGCAACAGATTCCTTTTCCGATCGAAGATGTGATCTGGGATTGGCAATGTCTGGGCGGCACCGATGTTGATGATGTCGTTGTGGATGCCGAAGTTGGCTTGTTCGCGATCAAGCGTGACACGGTGTTCCAGGCGCTGCAGCCGTTCACCGATTCCAATATCGAAGTTGATCTGGTGCAACTTTCTCCGCTGGCTGTTTACAACGTGATTTGCCATGACGTGCTGGATGAGATTCCGGACATGGCAGACATTGATCCGGACAATCCGCCTGAGTCGCTGGTGGTTTTGTCGATGGGTACAGACGCCACCGACTTGATCATTACCAATGGTGTGAAACTTTGGCTGCGTAATATTCCGATCGGCGGTAATCACTTCACCAAACAGCTTTCTCGAGAATTGAAGCTGACGCATGCCAAGGCCGAACATTTGAAGCGTAACGTTCGCCAGATGGCCGAAAACGAAGAAGAGGCTCGACGAGTCTTTCAGTCGATGCGACCGGTATTCGGTGACTTGGTCACAGAAATTCAACGCTCGCTGACGTTTTATGGCGGTATCGAGAAAAACGCAAACATCGAACGCGTCGTATTGTTGGGGAATGCAGCTCGCCTGCCCGGCCTGCGACAGTACTTGAACAAGCAACTGGAACTGAACATCGTCAAAGTCAGCAAGTTCGATAACTTGACAGGCGATGTGATTGGCGAGAAATCGTTTTCAGACAACATGCTGTCGTTTACGCCTTGTTATGGCTTGTGCCTGCAAGGATT
>CAZOXC010000336.1:0-4572 GCA_964583205.1 uncultured Pirellulaceae bacterium
GTCGTACCACTTTCGAAACGTGTTGTAGTTGACGTTAACCGCTCTAGCCGCAGCCGCGTAGCTGTAGCCTTCGACGACTACCAGATTGACTGCGTCACGCTTAAACTCTTCTTTAAACGTCCGACGAATCTGCTTTCCTTTGGTTGACATTGGCTTCCTCCAATACGGATTTTAAACGCTCCGCTGGTGTCCACCAGTCATGGGCTAACGCAAATCGTCGTAGATGACGCAAGAATCAACATATTAGCATCACTGTAAAATCAATTAAAAAATGCAATTTTCAATCACTAACAACGTTTCCGTCAAATCCACCTGTGAGGGAATAGAAAGTATGGACATCGATTAGACGACTAATAGGTCTCACCGAACCGTCACCCATTGTTACATTTACAGAATCGGGATGGCGCGATCCAAATCCGCTAAGAAAAGCGAATTCACTGTCTCCCAACAGCAGGAATTCGGGCAACAAATCATGCCGATCTTGCATCCAGGGAATTACACCACGTCCACGCATCAGGCCGCCGAACATCCAAGCAAAGTAATGTGCTCTCCGGCCGTTAACAATGTGACCAATGTTTTCACCATAAAGTATCGTATGGCTCGAACCGTCTTTCACGCTGTGAATTGATATCTTTTCACGGCAACTGCCATATCCCCGATAAGGATCGAGTATTGGATTGGGTTGACGTCCACCCGAATGTGCGCCGGAACACGACAAGTAATTTGTTGCCGCTGGAATTTCCAGTGAATCAACAATCGGTTCACAAATCAAAATGTCGGCTTCGCTTTCAAACGAATAGGCAGGCTGAGATGTCACAACTGCAGTGGCACTATGGGAACCCAGCTCAAGATCGTCGGAAGGGCAAAGAAACAAAGAAATCTGCTTGGTCATCGCTTCGGAAATACTGGGAATCTCACCTATCCAATCAGGTCCAGAATTCTCGGTGCGGAAAGTGAGAAAATTTTTGCGCCAGTTTGTCGCGATACCTGGCATGTTCTTAGACATGGACTCTTGTTCGACAAACGGCAGGTAGTGCACGAGGGAAGACGTGTGTTGATTGTTCTTCCAGTATCCAGGCGACATTTCGTCAAACCAACTTATCGACGGGCTGGGGGTTTCAGAATCGAGTTCAATGACCGAGTCAAACCCCAACGAACCGGGTGGAATTCTGCGATGACTGGACTCAAATATCTGAGCCGAGAGTGAGATCTGCCGAAGGTTGTTCAAGCAATTGGTTTTCCGCGCAGACTCCCGGATCGATTGTACTGCTGGCATGAGCATCGAGGTTAATATTCCGATGATCGCTATCACACAAAGGACTTCGACAAGCGAATAACCTGGTTTCAATCCAACTCGAATGCTCATTTGATATTCCAAAAAAGTCTAGGAGAAAACTCTAATGTCTTCACGATTGAATTCACGAATTGCAACTGTTGAGCACACTAGCCCGATAATAAGCAAAGTAAACACAAAAGCTATGCTTTTGAAAGATATTTCACTCCGGAAATTTCCAAAACATCCACAGTCAATCGACAAGCCACGAACATATGCGCTGACTTGAACGATTCCAAATATCAGCAATAAGAAGCAACCTGAAACAAGATTCCCGATTCGGGCAATGCCTAATACGAGGCCAACACCGACAATAAATTCAATCGTGGGTACAAGTAGTGTCGTAGCGATGGCAAAATTTCCAGAAACGATTTTGTAATTCAATATGTCATAGAAGAACTGAAATTGGTTATTGATGTGAGATATGGAGCTCAACAAGAAAGTCAATCCAAAACACGATTCGAATAATCGCGATAGCACGCCCTTTTGTAAACTGGACTAGAATCACTCATCTGAAACCAACCCCGCGTATTCCTCCAGTCCGTTGGAATAAACACGAACATCTTTACAGCCAATCGCCGTCAGTCGCTGGGCCATTATTTTTGAATACGAACATTGCTCGTTGTTGCAATAAACAATTATACAGTCTTGTTTATCTATCGATTCAGCTTTTTCTGTGAACTCGTCGTAATTCAAGTGTACTGAGATGCAGATCGAGCCGGGTATTCGGCCGTACTCGAACGCTTCTTGCGAACGTGAATCTACCAATACGACGTCATCTCGTTTCATAAAAGATTTTAATTGCTTGTAACTTACACTTTGGAATTTCTTCGAAATGTGACTGCTTTCGATCCAGGCAGCAACTGATTTATTTCTGACAAGGTTTTCTGAGTGAAGCCAAACCCAACAAGTTGCAAACAAAATGCTACAACTCACAACCCCGGCAAATTGCCAGAGGACGCGTGAGTTGTACTTTGCTTTAAAAAAAATGCCAACAGTCAATACGACGGTTGTTCCAATCAAAAACAAGAAGCAAGAACCTACCCAAGAGAAGAGCCTGTTCACGCTTCCTGGAATTCCGCGGGGCGAAACGACAACACCATTTGAAGACATCTCAGTAAGAAGTTCGCTGTAGCTGACGAGTTTTTCTTTTTCATTTGATAAGTTGTCAAAGATTACTGCTTTTCCATTCTCGTCGCCCAAAAAAGTAACCCAATGTCCGGAACAGTCATTGGGACTGCCCAAGGGTTTGAGATTCAAAACAACCGGATACTCTGATTTCCTCAAATACGCAGCGTTCAGGTTCTGTATTCCGCGCGCTTCAAAACCAAAGTCACGCGCGGCTTTGATCAAATCTTGCCCCGTACTACCATTTATCGAGGAAACATATTTCGAAAACGACACGTTGGTTGGATCGATTTTTTTTCCAAGGGAATTTGCTGCCGCCAATACGGCATATACACCGCATTCTGCTGGCGATGTTTGAAACTCGCTTTCCTGCGTTGATTGTGCCGAAGGGCGTCTCGTGTATTCGCCCGCGGAGCTGACGAGGAATCCGCTGCAACAAAATATGAAGATCAACAAGTGAAATGGACAAGTCATTGATTTTGCGAGCGACGCAATCGCCAGAATAGAATAAAGACTACCACCACCAATAACATCGGTGACAAATAACGCCAAATGTTCCGTTTGGGTTTGCGATAACGAACTCCGTCAATCACCGCTATTGAATCGGTATCGATGTTTCGTTGTATACGCCCATCACGATACTCAAATGCGACCCCCTCCTGCCCTTTCACGTTGATACTGTCACCATTTTTGATCGACAGTTTCTTAAACTGAGCTTGTTTTCTGTCGGTGATCTTAAAGCGTCGTGAACTAGTCAATTCAACGGTAGCCCTATTTTCCCGCTTGACGTTACCAGCAGTGAGGCTTTCGATAATCTCTGCCTTCGTTATCTTTTGTTGACTACCAACGACTTTGGAGTCCAAAAAAGTCAGCACGACTTCAATTTCATCGTAAGCGTTTTCTGAACCGGAAAGAGTGAAGGTATCGCCATTTAGATTGTACGAATCTCCTGGCGACTTCTTGAAAGAGTATTGGACCAACACACTGGGTGATTTATTACGACAAACAAATTCGTAGGCACCAATTCCTTCGAGCTCAAGAATTAGAGCAGTGACAGGTTCGCCGTTAATAAATCGCTGTTCTTTAGACACGACGTTGTTCGGTTCGTCGATCAACGCTGATAAAAAACATTCATCCCAAGGCGAAAAGCCAAAAAAATAGCTGGCATGGCCACGTAACGACCTTGGAAGGCAGTTTGATTTTTCAAGTTCGCCTGAACGCGTTAGAGCCGTGACTTTTCCGTCACTGGAATTTCGAGAAACACTAATTTGCTGACCGAGTATGTGGCAAGCCTCGGATTCGATGACTTGCTTCTGAGGCATTTGACTTGGACGATCCGAGCCATATTCAAACACAGTTTTGAAATAGGTGCGTGAATACGAACAGTTCTCCGTTTGACCCATCTGGCAAAACATATTCACATCGATCGGATCTCCGGGAGACCGTTCGGATTCGGGCCACGAAAGTTGAATCTCCAAAGACAATTCTTGGTCCCAATATTGCTGCTCAAAACTCTTGAGGCAGTCGAATAGTTGCTCCGTCGTCAACTCTTGGCATTGAGCAAAACTTGCATTGAATGCAAGCAATAGAAACGCCAAGAATTGACAGCATCGCTTTTGAATACTCATCGTTGTCATGTCAGAATTTCAAGCCCGGTCGCTAAAGGATACGGCGTGGTAAACCGTTCAAATCAAATAATGAGTCTGTCGATTAAAAAAATGGCGCGCATGAAACATGAGTCCAACAAGCAGGTCCGGCTAACCACCTGTCTTTTTGACCACAGCGTACTCCGGGACTTGGTGATATAGGATCCGGTAGGTTGTCACAGTTTAGGTCTGGAGTCGGACGTTCATCAAGCCAATAAAAACAAGTTGCATACCTTGAATTTATGGGAATTGTATCGCAGTTAGGTGCGAATAACACATCGGGACAGCCCTCACCATGCAGGTAGTGCGTACACCACAAACCACCCAACGTTTCGGCGGCAGACTCGTTTGAAATCGGTCGAGAATTTGAATAAGCAAATACTCCAAACAAAAAGACCAAGCTAAATAGGAAACTAATGTTTTTTGTCATCGATCGCTCCATATGGTCAATGCTAAGATTTGAGT
>CAZOXC010000337.1:0-4565 GCA_964583205.1 uncultured Pirellulaceae bacterium
CTCGCAAGTTGTTTTCAACATTGTCGCCAAAATTCAATTCAATAACAGTTGCCAACCAGAGTTTCCCGCAAATACGCCCCTAAAAACAGGCCGCGGATACCCCGCACCCGACTCGCCAGGTTCAGGTTGGCGCACAAAAAAACACCGCGCGAAATCGCGCGGTGAATAGAGTATCGATTAATCGAAAGACTAGTTTCCAGCTCGGCTGTTGATACCAGTCTGATCAATTTCTTCTTCCTCGGTGATAATAATTCGAGGTGTAACCATCATCATCAAGCTTTGAGTTTCTCGACCAATGGCCACGTTCTTGAACAGACGATTGACATAAGGAATGTTACTGAGCATTGGCACACCACGCTCAATTCGTCCCTCTGACATTCGCTTAATTCCACCCAACAGAACTGTACCACCATCCGGTACACTCACGGTCGTACTCACATTGGTTACGGCAAGCACCGGCAATTGAACTGTCGTTCCTTCTTCGATGACCTCGAATTCTTCACCAGTTCCGGCAGTGTCACTGTCGCCATCAAACAGGTCAATGACGTCGCCCAGATCGGTACGATTGTCAACTCGTTCGGTTCGGCTACCCTCAAAGGTAAATGTCGAGACCGATTCGATTTGACTGAAGAACGGTACCATCGTCATGCGGACGAAGCGTCGGTCAGGTGAGACCAGTGCTTGAACATTCAACTGAGTACCTTCCGGCAACAGACTGATAATCGGTTGCTGGGCTGCCGCAAAGTCACCCACGACCGGGATGATCTGAGTAACAAACGGGTTCAGCGAGAAATCATTGACTGTCGCTGACTGACCATTGAACATGGTGACCACAGGTGCTTGAACCACGTTGGTACGCGTGTCACCCTTGGCTGCCTGAATCAGGAAGAACACCTCGATATCACTCAGGATGGCAAAACCAAAGTTGGCCGCAGTCCCAAGGTCAGGAGCACCAAACAATGGAACGGCCGATGTAAAGCTGTCCTGGTTGAATGAGATGTCGTTATTTCCAGTTGGAGCGTTGTTAACCCCGTTTTGCACGCCAGAAATCGTACTATCCCCAACGGTGTCGGGGAAGAATGTATTGGCTGGCAAGCCCGAGTTATCTTCGATGTTAAAGTCGAAGTCGACGCCCATTCGCTCGAAGAAGTCATCATTCAGCGTGATGAAACGAACTTCGATCACAATTTGAACGTCGTTCAATTGACGCAACCGGGTCAACAAGTTACCGATTTCGTCCTGCACAGCCTGAGTTGCCGTAACAACCAAACTCAAGTTCGAAGCGAAAGGTGCCATCCGGCCTGTTCCACCATTGGTTTCCCAGCTGTCCGGATTGATCGTTTCTTCAATCAATTCAATCAAGTCATTAAAGTCAGCCTCGGTAATTCCACCAGGGTTACCGATCGAGGCTGGACCAAATTGATTCATCAATGGCGACCCTGAGTTCGGGCCACCGAATCCGCCGCCTGGAACTCCACCGAATCCTGCATTTCCACCGAATGGATTGTTAGGAATCTGTTGTGCCATTGCGGCGGTTGAAATCGGTGTAGTGCCATCTTCTGGCATGTTCACAACCATCGGAACGTTACCGCTGTTCATACCCATATTCTGGCGTCCCCACGAGTTGTGGGCATTCATCGGTGAGATGAACGTGTTTTGCAAACCAGTTTGGAAGTTCGGAATTGGAACAACCAGGTCGCCAACATAGTAGGTTTTGAACGATTGTTCGCGTTGCTGAACTTCTTTACTGGTTACCTTGACGACCTCATCTTCAACGATGTAGACCAGGTCCAGGTTGCCCAGCATGATGTCCAAAGCACTCTCAACCGAAATTGGAGTCGTCAATCGCATGTCGACCGGTTGATCGGGAGCGACGTTTTCCAGAGACAACGCTCGCGAATCCGGAATAATATTGACGCCAGCTCGAGCGCCCAGGATTTCCAGAGCTTCCGTGAGTGGTGTACGGTTAAATTCGTATTGAATTTTTTCGTTTTTCAGTCGGTAGTAGATCTCTCGTTCGAGTTCACTTCCGTATTGGTTGTCCTCAACCATGGCTTTACGACGGGCTGTAATATTTTCCCATCTGGTACGATCTTCAGTGAACCGAATCGGTTCATACAGATCAGCACCGCCGGTTGCGGCTCGATCTGCAGCAGCCATCGAAGTCTCGAAGTGGTTGGCTTTGGCGTCTGCAATTCGTCTGTTCTGATCAACCCGGTACATGATCCGAGCCTTTGCGATCATGGCCTGAACGACTTCCATTTCAGGTGCCAGAATATTTGCCTGCTCGGCGACCATTTTGGCTTCCGGGAAGCGTTCTTCGTCAACCAAATCGTTGAAGTTCTCGACCAGGTCGGCAATCTTTCGTTCGATGTCGTAGCGACGCTGCCGGCTAGTTTCCACTTCTTCCAGTCGAACCTGATTGTATTCTTCAGTTTCGATCTGGGTGAGATTGGTCGTAATGTAATCTGAGATATCGTTGATGTTGCGATCCAGTGCGCTGGTCAACTGACGTCTGGAAACTTCATCCAAAGCAGACTCGGCCACTTTTTCCCGCAACAACTGCAGGTGCTCAAGGGCTCCGCGAGGATTCTTTTCCGACATCATTTGCTCGGCAATCGCACGTTCCCGCATGACTTCCGATTGGACTTTCTCGCGAAGTGCCTTGTCGACGCCCGTAATGGCTTCGAATTCATCCGCAGCTTCTTGTGGTTGAGGAGTCGGAAGCGTGCGCTGCAATTGAGCAAGCTTCTCTTTCAACTGACCTCGGGTAGCGATGTCCAGTTGATCCTCGTATTGCCATGCCAGACGGAAATATTCCAGAGCACGACGATTGTCTTCATTTTCCAAAGCATACATTCCGGAATCGAACAGTTGCTTACCGCGACTGTTGGGAACAACAAATTCTTCAGTGTCCAGGTTGTCGAAACTGGCTGGCAAGTTTCGAGTCTGATCGGTTTCCGGGTTATACAACGCTTGCTGGATATCACCGGCAACCGGTGCAGCCGCTTCCACGATGTTGTTCTCAACAGGTTGGTGTCGAGACATCGCATTGCGAATTTTTAGTTCCAGTTCCCATGGCAGAATCGCTTCGCCACTGAACGCACTGGTCGGAATCTCCAGAGCCTTGACTTCAGCCACCAGTTGTGAAGCTTCGTCAAATCGGTCCTGGTCGTAAGCCAGCTGGGCTCGACTAAGCAATTTGGCTGCTTCACTTTTGGCCAACTCGATATTCTGTTGGGAAACCGAACTGGTGCCACGAACTGCCGCCAGCAACTGGCTGATGTTGTCAGGAGTCTTATCGCCTGCTTCGTACTGTACCGGAAATTGTTTGGCTTTCAGAACCAAAGATTCCGCGGTAGTAAAGTCACGATACTGAATCAACCCTTCGGCTTGCTCAAGCAAGAACAATGCAGCGCCGCGGTTGTAATCGGTAATGTTTCCGGTTCGGGCCATCTGGGCCAACTCACCGTGCCGGGCAATCATACTTTCGATTTTGGCAATCGAATCATGCCTCAGCTCAATGTTGCCCAATTGTTTGGCTTCATCCACATAGGATTGAGCCACCGGCACGTCAAACTTGGATAGAGCTTGCCGAGCCTTTAACAATAGTTCCTGCCCGGATGTCGCCTGAGGTGTAACGCTCTCTGGCATTCCGGAGTTGTCTTGTCCCAGTGAACCCGTGTTTCCGCAGAAGCACAGGGTCACTGCCATTCCCAAAGCGATAAATCTTTTCATGACTCTCGAGGAGCTTTTCAAAGCTTCACTCCTTTTTCTAACGAATTGCTCGATACCCTGATTATTATTGCCGCCACGACGTCACAATTGCTTGACGGGTGCCTCCCTGACGAGCGAGTAACTTGCGGCATGCACAATGTTGCCATTGGCAAGCCAGCGCACTAACTGCGCAGGAACGTTGGGCGGAAAATAGTCGCGGTTAAATAGGAGCGCATTCCATTGGTGTCAATTGCAGTTTTCACAGAAACCAAAAAAGATCTCTGAGGCTAGCAATCGAGCAGTTGGGCAATGACCGGCGATGCGATAAATAACGGCAATACGGAACAGATCCCGAAAAACAGCAATGCCTGGTTTCTTGAGCAAGCTGAACCTGCAAAAGCATAAAAAAACCCCGCACGAAATCGTGCGAGGTTATTGGTTAGCTCGATTGGTATCGGAGGGCTAGCGAACAGGCAGCAAGCTTAGCCGGGTCCGCCTAAGCCGTTGTCGTCACCACCGCGATTGCGATCTTGACGGCCCGACTCTCTTTCGGCCTCACGTCTTAATCGTTCAGCGTCCGGCTCTTCATCATCTTCCGAGAGTGTGGAGATCCGATAATTGGTCGCATCTTCCATCTCGTTGCGAACAATCAATCGACCGCTGGAATCCATCAAAATGATTTCTGATGGCATCGTGAACGGATCTTCGCTCTTGGAGAACGGCATTCTATGCCCACCGATGAAATCCAGAACAATGGCATCCGTTTGATAGAACAAGCCTTTTGGATCTTTACGACGTCGATCATCATCGTCGACATCCTTGTTCGAAAATTCGTTAAGAGTCTTAAC
>CAZOXC010000338.1:0-4547 GCA_964583205.1 uncultured Pirellulaceae bacterium
CATGGTGGAGCCAACGAAGCCTGCGTCGCAATGCTGGAGCAGATTCGAGACGACGGTGCTAATGTAGCCAAATACGTTGATATGGCGAAAAACAAAGACGACAATTTCCGTTTGATGGGTTTCGGACACCGCGTTTACAAAAACTTTGATCCTCGAGCCAAATTGATCAAGTCAGCCTGCGATCGCCTGTTGGAAAAAATGAATCTGGACGATCCGCTGTTCGAAATTGCCAAGAAGCTGGAAGAAGTCGCTTTGAACGACGAGTACTTTGTCGAGCGACGGCTCTATCCGAACGTCGATTTTTATTCGGGCGTTATTTATCGAGCTCTGGGGATTCCAGTCCAAATGTTCACCGTGTTGTTTGCAATCGGCCGCTTGCCCGGTTGGATCTCGCACTGGAAAGAAATGCACCAGTCGCCTAGCTTCCGTATTTCAAGACCTCGGCAAATCTACACGGGTCCAAACCATCGCGAATTTGTGGAAATTGCCAATCGCTAAGAACTGGCAATCATCCACAGACAGGTAACCATCCAAAACAGGCTCGCAAATATTGCGAGCCTTTTTTTTGATTTTACGCAACTTCCTGATAACCTTTCTTCCAATTGAATTTCAACAATTTGGAAAACCGACCAGCGGAATCGCCATGAAACTTTCACAAGTCATGTCCGAGTTAAAAAAGAAGGGCAGCGCCCAAACTCGGAAAATTTACACTTCGCACGGCGCGCCGGAAAACATGTTTGGATGCAAAGTCGCCGATATGAAAGTGATCGCCAAAAAGATCAAAGGCGATCAGGACCTGGCACTGGAACTCTTCGAAACCGGCAATTCCGACGCAATGTATCTGGCCGGCATGGTTGCCGATGGCTCGCAAATGAACAAAACCCAGCTCAACAAATGGGCCAACGCATCGAAATGGTACTTTGTTTCCGAGTTCGCTGTGCCAGGAGTTGTCTGCGAGAGTAAACATGCGCGAGATCTGGCAATGAAGTGGATCAAGTCCAAGAAAGAACATGTGGCCGCCTGTGGATGGGCAACTTATGCAGGACTTGTTTCCATTACCGATAACGAAGACCTGGACTCCGACGAAATTGAAGTGTTGCTGGAATATATCCAGGAAAATATCCACGAAGCCAAAAACCGAGTCCGCTATACCATGAACGGATTCGTGATTGCGGTCGGCGGCTATATTAAGTCACTCAACAAACGAGCCAAACTGGTGGCCAAAGCTGTTGGCAAAGTTGAAGTTAATATGGGAACCACGTCCTGCAAGGTCCCGTTTGCGCCCGACTACATCAAAAAGATGGAATCTCGAGGTTCACTCAACAAAAAGCGCAAGACCGTCAAATGCTAGACTGGCAAATACTGGGCCGTCAAATACTGGGGCCAACTGGCGACGCACCAGAGAGTGCATTTAAATGCGATGTTCCGGCATTTCTCGGCGGTCGAGCAAGTCAAAATTAAAACCGGTCAGTGCTCCACCGCTGGAACTCACCGTCCTTGCCAACCACAACACGAATCAGACGGTCGTACTCCGTTTCCGGCATTGGCACGACCTCTTCCCCGGTCAGCAGTTTTGTCAATTCAGGAGTGGTATTGGAATGCCCAACCACCAGACAATTTCCTGTTGATGACTGCAGTTCTTTCGCGAATTCGGCCAGCTTGGATGGATCGTAGATCTTTACCTCCAGCCCGCAAGACTCTGCCAACGGATTCGCTGTCTCGATCGTTCTGCGGAAGTCGGACGAGTAAATTGATTGGATATCTTCAGTCGACAGCAGTTCTTTCAGTGATTCCGCACGCGCCTGCCCCGCCGCAGTCAAACGAGGGTTATCCACATTCAGTTCTTTCTCAGCATGCCGCACCAGGAAAATCGTTCGGCTGAGACTTGCGGGTTCAGAATCCGTTTGGCTGCATCCACACCACATCAGGCAGCTACTGAGAGCCACTAGCAAACTCAACCAGTTTGTTGACCGACTTGTGATTGCGATTCGTATAAGTTCCATGGTTCGCATAAGTTCCGCCTGGAATTCGAAAATTGTGAATAGAGTTCGATTGAAACAACATTGTATTTGTTTCATTTTTCCAAAGGAACCTTTGGTCTTCAGAAACTGTTCGCACTTAACTGTGCAGCGAACTTGAAGATGCCCGAACTTGGCTTAAACAGAATGGGGCGGTTGTTGCTGGTTTGTTGGGGACAAATCCAATGGAGCGGACAGCTTTGGATTTTTGCGGCTGTTCAGCATAAACTCTCGGAATTCCTTGACCGGCATGGGTTGGGAATGAAAGAAACCCTGGAACATATCACAGTGGTTTGCCGCCAGGAATTCAAGTTGTTCCTGGGTTTCGATCCCTTCGGCCAAAACTTCTTTACCCAGGTTGTGAGCAAGGTCGATAATCGTCTGCGCAATGACTCCATCGTCTTTGTCTGGAATGCCCTTAATAAATGCTCGATCGATCTTGAGGCGAGTCAAAGGCAAGTCACGCAAATACTTGAGCGATGAATAGCCGGTTCCAAAGTCATCAATACTTACGGATACGCCAAGCTGTCTGAGATCTGTCAGGATGCGAGTCGCCAACCGCATATCCTCAATTAGCAACGTCTCGGTAATTTCGATATCCAGTCGACTTGGATCGATGCCGGATTCCTCAATCGACTCCAGAATATGATCCAGAATTTCTGGATCCTGGAATTGGACCGAGCTGACATTGACGGAAACGCTCAAATCAAAGCCTGCCTGCGACCATTCACGCACCTGCAAACAAGCCTGCTTGAGAATCCACCGCCCAACTCGACGAACTTCCCGGCTGGATTCCAATAAATGAACAAACGTCCCCGGCATTAGCCATTCGCCATCCTTCTTCCATCGTAAAAGAGCTTCCGCTCCGGTAATGCGTTGTTCTGCAACGGTCAATTGCGGCTGATAGAACAAGTGAAATTCGTTGTTATCCAGAGCCTGAAGCAATCGATCGTCCAGCAACTTTCGCTGGACCAGCGATTTTGTCATTTCGATATTGTAGAGAACGAAATCGACCTGGTTGCGTTTCGCTTCGTACATTGCGGTATCCGCAAACGAAAATAATTCATCTTCGGTATTGGAATCGTATGGATAACGAGCCACTCCAATACTGACGCCCACACAATAGTCCTGGCCATCGACCCTAAAGGGGTGAGTCAACGCATCGCTAAGCCGCTGTACATAGCTACTCACCACATATTCTGATGTAACATCGGGCAGAATAATCGTAAATTCATCGCCACCCAGACGAGTAACAAGTTCCTTGTCGCCCACGTACTCGATCAATCGAGCGGCGACCGCCTGCAGGATCGCATCGCCAGTTTTGTGACCTCGTGTATCGTTGATCTCCTTGAATCCATCCAGGTCCAGGAGCAACAAACTGAATTCCAAGTAGTCGGATTCGTTGGTGAACTTGGCGAGACTCTGTTCAAAGCTATGTCGATTCCTGAGCCCTGTCAGCGAATCGAATTGAGCCAGCCTCTCAAATTGCGCTGCCTGTTTCTTCAAGGACTTCGTGAGTTTGACCAGATCTTTGGTTTGCACATTAAAATAATGCTGCGCCTGCCAGTCAAAGAAAAACAGGACCAGAGTCACACCAATGCAATGTAATGTTTTGTCAAAAGCCGTGTGTGTATGGAGTGCCGGCAAGGGTCCGGTGAAGACCTGATGATTGATGGCCGCCATCGCAACCATGCAGACGACTGACCACACCAGTGAAGCCTTGACCCCAATCATGTGGGCCGCAAAAACTCCGAAGCAACACAGATAAAGCGTCGAATAGGAACCGGCTTGCCCCGTAAGCAATCCCATCATGCAAATCATGCAGAGGGTGAATCCCATCAAAATTGTGGCAACGAAAGTGGCCTGCTTCAAACTGCCTCGAGTATACGGGTAGATGCAAAGCGTCGTCAGCAAACCGGTCAAGCAGACGATGGAAATTTTGTACTGCTCGTGCAATCCGTAATAAACTGTGAAGATTGCCCAGGTCAAAGCCACAATCAGTGAAAAGCGTCCCAATCGTGATAGCCTCGCTTGGGTCATTCGAGACTGAATTTGATAGGAATCTTTGAGCATTGATTTCCACAATTACGGTTACTGGAAACTGGGACGCACATTCAATTTAACTCTAGTATTCCGGGGTCAGGCTTGCCTTGACGAACTATCGAGCCCCACTCGTTGACCGGTATTATCGCGCCGATTATTCAGGCGCTTACAAATCTGCCAATAACGATGAACAGCCCGACCATGCCAGGGCCGAGTGACGGCTGCCGACCGGCGCTGCTGGTCAGCGAATTCTCGGCGAGCTGCAATTCGGTGATCGCGGACGTTCGACAATCCTGGACTTGTCAATAATCGCCTGTTTTTACTAGAATTCCGCCTTATTCGGAGGTATTCGAGTGCTCAAAACCAGTCATCCGAGAACTTGAAACGGCCGAAACTGTCATTCTGAAAATCAGGCCAGCGTAGCTTCAATCGGCAGAGCACCGCATTCGTAATGCGGGGGTTGCGGGTTCGAATCCCGCCGCTGGC
>CAZOXC010000339.1:0-4544 GCA_964583205.1 uncultured Pirellulaceae bacterium
CTCCGCATACCACTTGAAGGTCTGCTGATAGGGCGGCGTCAGGAATGCTTGATCCGAACTTGTGTTGCTGCGAACCCACTCGCAAACTCGTTTCCAGTTTTTCCAGGTCTCGAAGGTGCGGCGGGGATTGTCGGCGTACGTTGTCAGGGATTGCCGATCGGAACCGGAACGACCGTCAAAAATCTGGACGGCGCTGTGAGCCAACACAAACAATAACAAGCACGCGATCATTAACGAACGAATCCAACCTGTGGAATCGTTGAACCGCGCTTTTAGCATTCCGAAAATGCCCAAACTGATTCCGACTGGAACCATCACGTCTGCCAGGCGAAACAAATAGAAACGCAAAATCGAAGACTCGCCCACAATCGAACAAGCAGCGCCGACGACGGCGATCAATAAACTTCCAATAGAAACGCCCAGAACAAAGCGATACGGCCTTGAATGGAGCGCCTTGCTGTCAAAGCCCACAATCAACCATGCGGCCAACAACAATGCGAACGAGAACCAGCGCCAGTATGAAAATTCGAACAGGTATTGATGGTGCGCCAGCCTTTCAAAAACTTGAATGTCGTAGGCTTGCCGCAGCAGTTCGGCGTCGACTCTGGAATTCATGTTCAGAGCCGGGACAACGCCCACAGCCGCCAGTAGCAGCAAGCCGGCCATACCCATCAACAACTGCTTGACCGGCAGCGACTTCCAATCGAATCGATTGGCACGCCATAGACCTGCCAGCGGGACGGCCAACACGATCGCCGCCGTCGCCCATATCCCGACTAGAGCATGTACGCAAATTGCCAGGCCCAAAAAGCACATCCCTAAAACAATTCTTTGCCGCAGCAAACTCGCGATCGCCCAGAATACAAATCCATAGGCGATCGGTTTCGATTCGAATCCGCCGACCAGCCATTCGCCCGCCAAGTGCCCTTGTTGATTGAGAACCACCAACAGGCCACCTGACAAAACGATCCGCCACGAGCATTCGGTGACACAACTGGCCAGCCGTTGCCAGCCCCAGGCCACGAACAACCAGCAGACGATTCGACCTGCCCAGGCAAGTGATTCCAGGGACAGAAACTGGGTGAACCAACCGGCGACAAACAAGAACAGCCAGTGTGCGTTGGCAGAGGCAAGGAAAATGTCATCCGGACAAAATTCTGGATTCCAAAAATGTTTCGCTTTGCACAAATAATGGGCCTCGTTGACCCCTGGCGCGATGGACCAGGTCAGAATTCCAAACAGAGACGCCAGCAACAGGACTTCCATCGCGGTCGTTCCGACCTGCCCGGCTCTGCCGGTCGGCGGCGATTGTTGTTTCGATAAATCCAAAGCTGCGTTGTCCGGCATCGAGCCCGTATGCTGATTAAGGTTTGTCTCTTATATTGATAAAGTTATCATTCGTTTCAACAGTTTGCTGAGACAAGCACTTTGAAACTGACAACCAGTGTAGAACCATCTTAGCCTCGTCCATATTCCACCAGAACATCAGTTGATATCAAGCCTGAAATCCAAAACGATCGTCTTGCTGGGGGTCGGCCACACGAATGCGCACATTGTAAAAATGTGGCGAATGAAGCCGATCAAGGATGCTCGACTGGTTTGCGTGTCCAATTTTCCTCGAGTCACTTACTCAGGCATGTTGCCCGGCGTGCTGAGCAGGCAGTATCAACAGGATCAAATGGAAATTGATCTGGTTCGTCTCTGCAACAGTGTGGGCTCACGCTTGATTCCACAGGCTCCAGTCCAAGTCGACGTTAAAGAACGGCAACTGCTTTTCTCTGACAGGCCGCCGCTCAAATATGACTTGCTTTCCATCGGCATTGGATCGGAACCTGTGATTGAAGGTATCGAAGTTGGAGACGGTGCCAACCTGGTTCGGATTAAACCCATGCAGACGCTATTGCAGCGACTGCACGACGCGATCGACACAGCGACGATTCATGCCAAACAGAATGACTCGCAACGCCCGGTTCGAGTTTTCATTATTGGCGGCGGCGTTGGCGGCACTGAAGTTGTGTTTTGTCTTAATCAGCGTCTCAAGGAGTTGATGGGCGAGGGCAACTTCGAGCTTTCGATTGTTCACGGCGGCGAAAGTCTCGGCAACGGTTTGTTGCCCGGTACTCAGAAGAAAATCGCAGCGGAAATCGAGAAGGCCGGAGTTCGCAGCCTGACGAAGACTCGAGTTGCCAGGATTACTCAAGAGGAAATCGAGTTCACCAGTGGCGTCACCGAACCTTGCGATCTGGCTATCTGGGCCACACATGCCAAGGCCTCTGACTTTCTAAAGTCTATCGAATTGCCCCATGACGAGCGGGGCTTTTTGCTGATTCGCGACACGCTTCAGTCGATCGGCGACGATCATATTTTCGCCGTTGGCGACAGTGGTACGCTGGAGCATTCGCCTTCGCCCAAAGCAGGCGTTTATGCCGTCAGGCAGGGTCCGGTGCTGTGGAAGAATTTGAAAAATGCATTGGCCAATCGTCCTTTGGAAAAATTCAAACCGCAGAAGGGCTTCTTGAAGTTACTCAATCTGGGCGATGGCAGGGCAGTTGGCGAGTACCGAGGCATTTCGCTGGCCAACAACGCAATGTGGAAACTGAAGGACCGCATTGATGTCAAGTTCATGAAGATGTATCAAAACTACAAGCCCATGGAAATGGACGGCTCGATGGAGCCCGACGAGCTTGAAAACCACATGCGCTGCGTTGGCTGCGGTGGCAAAGTTGGTGGCTCGGTTTTATCTCGAGTGCTGAAGCGTTTGAATATCCAGCCTCATGAAGACATCATTCTGGGACTCGATCGACCCGACGATGCTGCAGTCATTCGCGCGGAGTTCGGCCAAATCACATTGACCACCGATTTTTTTGCGGCACCATTCGACGATCCATGGATCGTGGGTCGGCTGACAGCCCTCAATTCCGCCAGTGATTGTTTCGCGATGGGTGGCCAACCAACGGCGGCACTGGCCCATATTCAATTGCCTTATGGCAAACCTCGGCGGCAGGAAGAAGAGCTTTTCGAATTACTCAGCGGCGCGCAATACGAATTTGAACAGATGAATGCGTCGCTTGCCGGAGGCCACACAATCGAGGGGCCTCGACTCACCTCCGGATTTACAGTGGCCGCCAAACAGGTCTTTCCGATTTCCAGCAAGGCTGATCTGGAACCCGGCGATGAAATCATACTGACCAAACCTATCGGCAGCGGCGTGCTATTGGCGGCCGCCATGCAGAGCCTTTGTCGCGCTGAACAATTTCAATCGATGGTCCAGCAAATGTTGCTGAGCAATCAAGTCGCCTTGGAACTTCTGCAGGGCGAACAAGTGTCCGGTCTGACTGACGTGACCGGTTTTGGACTGGCCGGACATTTGTTGGAGATGTTGCGAGCCAGTGAAGTTTCGGCGGACATCGTTCTGGACGATATAGCGATCTACGATGGCGTGGATAGCCTCACGGAGACTGCCGGGATCGAGAGTACGTTGACCAGCCAGAATCGCGAGATAGAAAATCAGATCATCGTCAATCATATTGATGCCGAACTCACCAAATTCAAAGCGCTGTTTGATCCTCAAACCTGTGGCGGTTTACTGATCGGCGTTTCAGGCAATTCAGAACAAGTGCTGGACATTCTGTTTGAACACGGCTTCGAAAAGGCCGCCAAGATTGGCCGGGTCACTGGCAAGTGCTCGATCGACAACGTTCAACGCCTGAAAGTCGTGACTTGAACTCAGACTGATGGCGATTCAGCTTTTCCAGCCAGAACAGGCCGCTTGATTCTTCCAATCAAGTCGGCCGAATAATTCAGCAGCTCACGGGCCAGGAGAATGAGGATTTCTACATCGTTCGATCGAGGCACGACTTTCCTCCTGTTCGTTTTCCAAAGATGCATCTGCGAAGTGAATCCGCTGCAGGGTGGATCCTATTTGCCGGGATCAGGAACCAGATAACGCGAACTTCCTCTTTCTTCCGAAGTCGAGGCCGGAGAGACAACGGGAGAAACCCAATTCCGCATGTATTCTCGATTGCGTGTTCGCGAGCCCGCACGTTGCTGTTGAACTGGCTGGCGGTAGTTGTTGCCCGAGTAATTTTCGTGAATGGTTGACTGTTCGATGAATCCACCATCGAGTGATTCATGGCCCAACACCTCAAACTCTTCAACCACCGGTTGCGCATTGGATGGATCCGGCGGCAGACGATCCGTTTTGTGGCCGCAATCGCCCTTGCCCCAACAAATACGACGTTTGACTTCGCTGATTTGATTGTGGATATCCCATTTCCAATGATCTTTGGGCTTTGTGTAACAAGGCTGGCGGTTCCAGTTGATATAGGGCGAGTATCGTTTGTCTTCTTGATGGTCACAATTGTAGAACCACCCGGCATGGTTTGTGTGAATCTGAAAAATTTTGCCTCGCACCCAGGGATCGTCAGGGCTGTACTGAACCGGACCAGCGTAGTCATATTTAAGACTTTGTGCATTCAACTCAGAACAGTTCACCGCCGACAGGACAAGCACACCAAATAATGTGGCAGTAAGTGAGATGCGAG
>CAZOXC010000340.1:0-4541 GCA_964583205.1 uncultured Pirellulaceae bacterium
AATCACGGTTGGTGGTGAGCTGAATCTGAATCATCTGGAAGCGTCGCTAAACAAAACGACAGGCATTATTGAAGCTCCAATTCACTTGAAGAGTAATTGTGGGTGTCTGGTTGTTGATGACTTCGGTCGCCAGAGAATTTCACCCGCTGAACTTCTCAATCGCTGGATCGTTCCATTGGAAGCCAAGCACGATTACATTTGTCTTCCTTCTGGACGTCAGATTCAGGTGCCCTTTGATCAGTTGTTGATCTTTGCCACCAACCTGACTCCGAAGAAGATTGTCGATGAAGCGTTCCTGCGTCGTATTCCTTACAAGATCCAGGTGTTCGATCCAACTGATGAGCAATTCCGCCTGCTGTTCCAGCGTCGTTGCCAAACGCACTCGATTCCTTACGAGGACCGAGGTGTCGACTATCTGTTGGAAAAATATTACCGACCCACAAACCGCCCTCTTCGTTTTAGTCACGTTGAGGACATCATCCGTCAAATGGTTGACTTCTGTGATTTCCACGATCAACCCAAGGTGATGAACAAGCAGACCATCGACATGGCCGCTAACAACTTTTTTTCCAACATTTAGATCGTTATCTGGATGATGAAAATCATCTGCAGAAAAATTGAATGTTCAAATGGAGCCCGAGTTAACTCGGGCTTTTTTTGTTTTGCGGCGCGGCAATTCTGCGACTGCGAACTCGCGGAGTGCCCAAGGCTGGCAAGATGCGAGGTTGTTGATGAAACCGCTGGAATCTACAATCAAGTTTGCCGGGATCTGATCCAGTTGCGTTTGGATCGGCCGGTTTCGAACGGGATAAAATCAAGTTTGTTTTTCAGGGTTGTGGATCAAATTTATGGATCAAGAGTTTACCGATGCTGATTTGGAAGCTTACCTTGATGAGGCTTTGGACCATGTGCGGGCCTCTGATATTGAGCAAGCGGCTCGGGAAAATCCTGAATTGATTAAACGCCTGGCCCATATCAACCGTCGGCGTGATGCCGGCGTCCACACATTGGGAGAAATCTGGCGAGCTCATCAGTTGGGTGTGCCATCCAGAGACACCGTGGCTGAATTTTTGTTGGGCGTACTGGAAGAAGAAAACGCCGCCTACATTCAGTTCAGGCTGGACGTTCTAAAATGCCCCTTCACAATCGCCCTCAAAAAAGATCTCGAGTCGCAACAGGGCGATGAAGCGGTTGTGGAACAGGACCGCCGATCCAAGATTTACAAATCCAGTGCCGGTTTGTTGCGCAACGACAAATCCTGAATTTCTTAATGAGCAGCGTCCCGTGTTTCTTGCCCAGCGCTAATTGACTGGTGCCAGTTAATTGTCTCCAGCGTCATGCACAGTGGGAAACTATCGTTTGGTGGATTTAGCAGCGTCCGCCCCATATAGCGAATGCAAGAAAAATCATCGGCCCGCAGCGCTGAGCACTGCGAGCCGACGAAAGGCAACGCATCAAATCCCCTCCGATACGTATCAATTGTTCTTGTTCTAGCTCGAGACCCCGCTCAGGAATCCGCCGGATGCTTCAAGGAGATTCTTGCCCGCCAAAGTCAACTCGCCGGAAAATGCTTCGATCGTTTCGTTGAAGTTGGGCCTCAACGATTCCGGTAACTTCAATTCGCTTGAAACTCCACACTCGTTCAGCCCATTGCCAGAGCTACAGTCCTGGACATTGCCGATCAAGTCGTGAATCTGGTTCAAGTTTTCAATCAGCTTGTTAAAGTCGATATCGGGCAATGCGAAGTCGATTCCCGAGCCACTCAGGTCAAAAGTCGCTTCGCGGAATGAGGGATTCACGCCATCGAGATCGAGACCGCTCGATAACAATTCTTGCTCACCATCAAAACTTGTCAGCGGCGGAGTCCAGTCCGGCAATTGTGATTCGGACAAGAGCGTCGGGCGGTGCTGAGCGGTAACAAGCGGATTTGAAGCGGGTTCGAGACTTGTTGTTACCTGTTCCTCGGTCACCGAAGTGTCGTTTAGATGTTGGTGACTGAATCCTCCGATCGTTGCTTGATCAGGAGCTACGATCGACCTGCTGCCTCCGCCCGGAACATTGGCCAACGGTACACCCTGCCAGATGTCTCGTACCGCTTTCCACTCATTGTGAACAACCAGCAGTTTGTCATGCGCCTGGTTGCGCCGATCAAGCAGTTGCAAAACCTTTTGGTTCAACTGTTGACGCCTCTGTGGGTTGGTTTCGTTGTTACGCTGTTCGCGAACTTCAAGCCACTTATCTTTGGCTGTCAGCCATTGCCGTTTGGCATTTTGAACTCGATTTGATACGGCCGTTAGTTCGGGAATATCAAAACTGTCATCCGGCAATCCATATCGTTCCTGCAGTTGACGAACTTCACTTGGACAAAAATAGTGATCCAGCGCTCCGTGTGGATGCATCACGCAGTTCGCGAACTGCCTTTTGTTTGGCAAGTGATCTAACCCAAATGCATCGCTATACCCGGTAGTATGCAGGATCTCATGCATTATTTCGGTAACCAAGCGCTGCTTTGACTGGGAACGACCGACATCGAAATAGACTGCCCGACCGTTAACAAACGCGTTCCAGTTGGTACCACGGAGCGAAGGGAATTGTGATTCAGCCCATTGTCGATCAACGCCAAAGATATATATGTCGGGCTGTGAGGAGCCGACCAGATTGACGCCACTGGTCTGGCTGATCAGGTTCATCGCGCGAGAAACCGCGCTGGTCACTTCCTGTTGTGTCAATGATTTAGTTCTAAATGGTCGCAATCCGACCGAAATCGTTGTTGCCATTATTTCACCCCATGTTCCTCGTACAATGATTACGAGTCAGGGCGATGAACCTTGCGCGATAGTTCTAAAAAAATTCGCTGCTTAGAAATTTGGTGAGAAATCCAGTGGCTTGCCAGGCGAACTTTCGAAAAGAGCGGAACCGGATCGGCTTCCGTAGCAAGTGCGCTGCAAGGCAAATTGACTATCAAAAACGTGAAGCAAGCCGTTGCTGAACACGTTCTACCAGTGATAGCAATTGATCACCATTCCGGTCAAAACGTTGCACATCTTCTTTGGCCATTTTTAATGCTTGGGCCGCCGACTTACCCGATTGTTGATAGCCACTGGCCAATTCTGTCGCCGATAATTGTTCGTCCTGATTTTGGTCGAGCCGTGCGAACTCCTGACTGGCGGCCTGGGTCGCCTGAATGACTTCAATTCGCTCGGGAGATTTGTTTTTGCTGTATTGCGTCAAGTACTGCATGCCTACCAGCAGAAAAGTTGCCGCCAATAGAATCGAGGCAACGACTGGAAGCAGTGGAGTTTTAGTTTTCTTGTTGACCAACGGCGGCAAGGGATAAGCGAACTTGGAAAATCCAGTGTTCGTTTTTTTGTCCGATGCCGAATTTAGATACTCTGCCAGCTCGTTGGCCAGATCTTTCATCGAGGCAAAGCGTTTTTCAGGTTGCTTTTCCAGCGCCTTGAGACAAATCGCATCCATTCGCGAGTCCAGCTCGTAACGAAATGTGGATGGCGGTTCGGGCGGGACGTTTTTTATTTTCCAGATGAGCGACTGGATGGTTTTGGTTACGAAGGGCGAGCGACCAGTCAGTAGCTCGTACATCATGACGCCCAGGCTATAAATATCAGAAGATTCGTTGTGCTGAAAACTGTATTCCCGCAGTTGCTCCGGTGACATATACGCGGGCGTGCCCATCACATTGAATTCACCCCCCTGCTCTTTACTCTTCGAGCCATGTTTCAATGCCAGCCCGAAATCCATGATGAATGGCTCAGCCCGCGAGTCCACCATCACGTTGGCGGGTTTCAAGTCACCGTGGATCACACCAACTCGATGAGCATGATGCAGGGCAATCGCCAGTTTTCGAATCAAGATGATTCCGCGCTTGATCGGTTGCAGGTTGGCGCTGCGAATGTAATCTGACAGCGGACGCCCATCGATAAAAGCCATCGAAATAAATGGATGGCCACTAAAATCGGCAACATCATAGATCGGACAAATGTTGGGATGTTGGAGCGCCGCCAGCGTCACCGCTTCGCGACTGAATCGCTTGAGGATTTCAGATTGATCGGGAGACGAATAGGGGAGCTTGATGGCGATAAATCGGTCAAGCACTCTATCTTTGGCCAGATAGACTGCCCCCATTCCGCCTTTACCCAGTGGGCGAACAATTTTGTATTCGCCGATTTCCTGCGGCACATGATCCATGGATCCAATTTGAGTCGACTCAACGTTCGCAAGCGCCGCCAATGCGCGAGTTGTGGCCATCCGACATTCGGCTTCTTCCGAAAACGAGTCTTCGTCGAGCGATGCAGACTTTAACGACTCAACAAATGTGTCCTCGGTATTCTCCAGCGTGCCCATTTCACTTTGGCAATCGCCGCATTGGACAACATGCGAAATCAGCTCATCACTTTGCTCCTCAGAAAGCTGACCAAGAGAAAGTGACTTAAGCTCGAGTTGGGTTGGGCAGGTGGTGTTCATTGGTTTCCCCGAAATGAATTTGTTTTCTTCGCTATAGGTAGAACGAAGCGGTCTGACAC
>CAZOXC010000341.1:0-4536 GCA_964583205.1 uncultured Pirellulaceae bacterium
GTTGGTGGGTCAATTCCTTTGCACCGGAAATGGTCGCCGAGCAGTTTCGCGAATATCGAAAGCAGTCTGATTAACGCCAACCGTTTCCAAGATAGCAGCTCTGCCTTGAATCAATATGAAAAACACGAACGAATTCACGCCGTCACGCATGGCTCGGGAATTTTATTGAGTCTGATCGGGATGGTTCTGCTACTGCAAACCGCCGCTCAATTTGGCGATTCCTTTCGCGTAGCCGGTTGTCTGATTTTTTCGCTCTCGATGTTGGCGGTGTACGTTGCTTCCACGCTGTCGCATTCGTTTCCGCAAAACGAACGGAAAATGCATTTCTTTCGTCGCCTTGATCAGGCAATGATTTACTTGATGGTCGCCGGAACCGCCACGCCACTGGCATTCGAGTATCTGAATTCGACAGGCTTGTGGATCTTTTTTGCGCTGATGTGGATCCTTGCACTGACCGGTTGTATGTCCATGCTGTTTTTTGGTCATCGAGTGGATGCAGTGGCGATTTGGATTTACCTGCTGCTGGGCTGGATGCCGTTTATGGTACTGCCCTGGTTGGTAGGCGTGGTACCATCAGGGGCAATGTGGCTGATTTTATTGGGCGGAATCATCTATACCTTGGGCGCGGTTTTCCTGTTTTTGGATAAACAGAAATACTACTTTCATACGATCTGGCACTTGATGGTGATTGTCGGCAGTTTTTGCCATTACCTGTCCATCTTTCAATTTGTGGCTCGCCGAGTCGAATCGATTGTCTAGCAGAATCAATTCGAATTGAGATCCTTCGATTGACTTGAGCTGGCCGGACTGCGTTCTTGCACGAACACCAGAATGACGACGAAGGCAATCAACGTCAGCACCAGGGAAATTTTGGCCAACCCCGCTACACCGTGAGCCGTATAGATCCGAGGTCCCAATACGGCTGCCGTGCTGGAAGCGATCAGGATCAGTGTGGCCCCCAGCGTCATGACTTTCCCGCGAGTTTCCGGAACCTGCTCGCTCAACAGGGCGATATAGCTGACGATCGCGAACTCGAAACACAAATTCACCAGTGCGATTCCGACAACCGCATAGATCAAGGATATATTGATCGACGGAATCAACGCGAATGTCGCCAGCAATCCTGCGCAGCCCAGTAACACGCTGAGTTTCTTACCAATGCGATCGGTGATCAAGCTGACCAACCCGCTCCCAGCCAGATCAAACAAACCACGAATCATGGCGATCGCTCCCAGAACTTGAGCACCGATTCCATACTCCGTTTTCAACCACGCACCATGCGCGATAAACCATTGCATCGCCGCACAAAAGAAAAACATGGCGCCGATCATCGTCGAATACGCCGATAGACTGTTGGGCCCCAGGTAAAAGTAGTTGAACAGGTTGAACTTGCGCTTTTTGACTTCGGATGGCTGTGTGTCGAACTGGTCGTCTTTGGGTTCGGGCGGTTGACGAGGTTGCTGCTTCGGAGCAGAAGGAAACTGAGCCACCAGAAAACTTACCAGGATCATTCCACCACCCAGCACGAAAAACGGAGCACGCCAGTTGAGAAGACTGATCACCCATCCCATAGAAAACAAGCCGACAATGCTGGCGATCGCCCAGGCGTACTCCACGATCGCGATACCGCGGGCACGTTTTTCGTAAGGCAATTGCGAACCAAGATAGGCTTGCAGACTGGGCACAAAGGCGGTCACACCGATTCCCCAAACCACCATTCCAATCGCAACCTGGATCAAAGAATCGCTTGTCCCAACCAACAGGCTGCCGATTCCCGCAACCAACAATCCACCTCTCATGATCGGCTGGAATCCGATGCGATCTCCCAGAGAGCCAAAAACGGGAGCCAGTAAACCGGTGATACTTCGCAGCGCAATCAATTGACCGAGCGTTTCGATGGTCATCTTCATGCCCAGAGCGAAGATCGGCAAGAAAGGATTGAAAATTCGCGAGCCGGTATCGCAAATCACCCGCGCAATAATGCTGCGAACAATCACGCTCCAGCCAAAATCGGCATCAGGAGCGGCTCCATCTCTATTCAAGCTCGCGGCCGCCGATGTTGTAGCGCTCGAATTGGATCGGGAGTCTGCGTCAGGTTCAGATTTCATCCACGGGCATTCTGTTAAATCCCCAGCCAAAATAGCCCGTTGAAATATGCATTACAACGGCTAACACAATTATCAGGCCGATCTTGCAGCGCGCCTTCGGCTTACCAGGCTCGCCCAACGCTCTCAGCGAACTCAAATTCGAATCCGCAAAATCTGCATGTTCAGCAAATTCGCCACCCCCCGTCTGCAGCCGCTCTGGCAGAGGAAATTCAGGCCACAAAACACTATGAAAAACCTATGTTTGCATTGAAAAACTCTCTCAATTCGCAGCGACAATTGTTCACAACTCAACACATTTCGACCAACAAATCGTTGGCAGCCGTTTCTCACTGGCTCCGCAACTTGCTTCCGCCGATGGCCAAAAGCAAGCTGCTGGATCGAGCGCCGACTAATTTGCCGAGTGAAAATCCCTCGATTGATCCAAGGCGCAGGCGACAAATCGAGTTCGCAGCCGGTCGATCGTGCGCTCATTCACTGCTTCAAGAATTCGGCGAACATTCCCGAGTCGGTCAGAACCCGGACCGTTCGCCTGATTGGCCAAGTGGCTTTTGTGGATCGATCTCTCACAGTGACAATTTTGTCTGGGCACTTGTCGCCGACAACCAACACCGGCGATCAATTGGAATTGATACCGAATCAATCGTAGACCCACAGACCTGTCTGCTGATCGAGGCGGACATTATTTCGGAACAAGAACTTGCAGTTGTGACGGCAGCAGGAATGGAACCAGAGCTGGCTTTGACGCTGGCGTTTTCTGCCAAAGAAGCGTTCTACAAATGCTGGTATCCCGTCAATCCAAAGTTTTTCGACTTCCGGCAAGCCACGATTGTTGCTTGTGATGAAAACAAGTTGTCGATTCTTTCCAATTCGACCAACCCAAACTTCATGAGTGACCCGGGTACTTTGCAAGTTCCCTATCTGGTTCACGATCAAAACGTTTTTTCAGTCTCATGGATGGAACAGGCATGAACCTTGGACCAAGTATGAACATCGAACAATTTTATCGCCGCATCAATGAACGTGCTCGCCGAGATTTCCAATTGGGGGCTCTGCATGAAGTGATTGAAAGCACTTGTATTCAACACGCCGATTCCATTGCAGTCGTTTGCGCAAACCAGCAACAGACTTTTGACGAGTTGCGAATCCGCAGCAATCGAATTGCCAACTATTTACAGAGTCATGGTATCGGACGAGGTGACCTGGTCGGAGTTTGCTGTAATCGTGACATCGATTTACCGGCGATACTGACGGGAATCCTGAAAAGCGGCGCCGGCTACGTTCCGCTGGACCCCGACTACCCGCTGGAACGCCTGACATACATGGTGAATGACAGTCAACTCATACATGTTCTGGCCCATGAAGCCCAGGATGAACTGACTTCAAATTTCGGCAAACCGACTACCTTGCTGGATCGAGACTGGCACATGATCCAGGCAGCGTCTGACTCGTTGCCCGAAAATCATACTCAAGCCGATTCAGATGTGGCCTATGTCATTTATACATCGGGATCTACCGGCAAACCCAAAGGTGTGATTGTTCCTCACGCTCCTGTGGTCAACATGTTGTTCGGCATGATCGAATGGCCCGGCTTTACCGAGACTGATCGGGTCATGGCCACGACCACTTTGTCTTTTGACATCAGTGTGGTGGAGATTTTCCTGCCATTGGTGACCGGTGGATCGGTTGCTGTAGTCGACCGCCAAACCGCCAAAGACACCGGCGCTCTGGTTGCGGCCATGAAACAGCATCAAGTCAACTTCATGCAAGCCACTCCAGCCATGTGGCGGATGATTGTAGAAGCCGACTTCCCTGGCCGTGCCGCCATGAAATTCATCACTGCCGGAGAACCTTTACCGCGCGACCTGATCCGGCCAATGCTCGATCGTTGTGGAGAAGTCTGGAATCTTTACGGGCCGACCGAGGCCACGGTTTACGCCAGTGGAATCAAAATTGACTCGGACCAGGGTCGAATTCTGATTGGTGATCCGGTGGCCAACACTGAAATATTTGTGGTCGACGAAAACAATGAACTCTGTCCACCCGACTCACCTGGTGAACTGTTGATCGGCGGCGCGGGGCTGACTCTCGGATACCTGAACCGACCAGAACTGAACTCGGAAAAATTCTGCAAGTGGAATGGTGTTGATGTCTATCGAACGGGTGACCTGGCTCAAGTAACTCCTGATGGACAAATCGATCACCTGGGACGGATCGACGATCAGATCAAGTTTCACGGGCATCGGATTGAACTGGGCGAGATTGATGCCTGCCTGGCGATGCAGCCTGGCGTGCGACAGGCCGCGACCGTTCTGCGTGAAGACCAACCCGGCGATCAGAGACTGGTCGGCTACCTGTTGCCAACGAATGATCGAGCACTCGATATCGGAGCGATCCGTCAGGCGATCGGCGAAACACTGCCCGACTATAT
>CAZOXC010000342.1:0-4534 GCA_964583205.1 uncultured Pirellulaceae bacterium
ATTGAATTGTTGCAGAGAGGCTATGTGGTGAACGAAGAAAAGCGGTTTACCCAAATACAAATGCCGGGGGGGCGATCTCTGGGTATTCCAACGCGAATGGTTGATATCGAGTATCTCGGTCAAGCCACGATTCAATAGACATTTACTAAACGGAAAAGGAGGCTCCTCATGAGTCGATTCAGAACTTCGATCGTTGTCGCCACAGCTATTATCACTTCGCTTGCCTGCACCGGACTAAGTGCGCAGCAGACTGGCACGCGCGATGTGCAATTGGGCGATATCGAAAAAGAGATGCGTGTGGACATCAAGAACATGCTTGAGGATCAGCTTAAAGATCGCTTGCAGGTTGTGAATGAATACTATTTACAAGAAGGCAATTCACAAGAAGGCAAGTCACAAGAAGGCAATGTGGCTCAAAGTAGATACTACATCGGTGTTCAATGCGCAATGGTCGCGGAAACTGAAGTGCAACTGGAGTCGTTGGGTGCTATGGATTTTGGGACTCAAACAACGTACTTGAAAGCCGGGCTGATCGTCAACTCGTTGATCGAAGGCGGACCTGCCGAGACCGTCGGGGTCGAGGTCGGTGATATTATCGTTTCTTTCAATGGTGTGTCGTTGACATCAATTGAAGAATTCAGTGCAGTGATTGAAGAAGCCGGCGAGTCAGAGACAAAGATGGTAGTCGTCCGCGACAAGAAAGCTATTGAAGTCAAGATAACGCCCCGTATCCGCGAAACCGTTGACTTGGATGGATTCTATGAAAGCGATGAAAGCGAGATTCCGTTTAGTGATCGTAGAATTTTGCCAGTTTCCAGGTTTCCGATTCCCAAAGGACATCAGGTAATCGTTACATACGACGATAGTGGCGAAGGGGTTTTGACCATCTTCGATACAGATAGAAACGAGTACAGCGCTCCGCTCCGTGACCCCAGCAGGATTCCCGAGAAATATCACAATATGGTCTTCAGTATTCTGAATGGACAGTACAACCTGTCGGCCTACTATCGGGCCATCGATCGTGAAAGTTTCCGACAGCGATTTCAGGATCACGTGAGCGGAAATTTCCAAAGTCAACAGTCGGTTGATGTGTACGACGCTTTCCGCGACGGTGGGAATTCGTCGCGACAGTTGAATCAAGCAGGCGACGAGCTACTGGAAATCAACCAGAAAATCGACAAGATTTCACAAACGCTGGAAGAGCTCAAGCGGGCCGTTTCCGAGTTGGACGACAACTAGGCGGCTCGTTTACATTTGATGCTGTGGTTTGAAAAAGCGTCGTCAACCGATTAGAGTTGACGACGCTTATTTTGTTTCCCGGGTTTTGAAAAGTCGAGTATTCCATGTTGCGTCAAAAGTTGTTGACTTTGGTGTTGTTTTGTCTGGCACTTCAGCTTCAGCCGTTGTGTCCGATCCATGGCCAGCAGGCAGAAATGGCGACTCGCTTTGGGAAATATGCCCTGGTACCTCTGGAAGCTGACCTTTCCGGGTTGTCCGATAATCAACGTGCGATGGTTCAGCACTTGATCAATGCTGCCGTTGAAATGGACAAAGTGTTCTGGAAGCAGGCCTACGGCGAAAAAAATGCTCTCCTGAACGGAATCAGTGATGCCGATTTGCGCAGGTTTGCCGAGATCAATTATGGACCCTGGGATCGTCTCAATAACAACTCACCGTTTATCCAGGGAACCAAAAATAAATTCACTGGCGCCCAGTTCTATCCTGCCGAGTTGTCCAAGGAAGCATTCGAAAAGCATTTGGAAACCAACCCCGACGATCGAGAGTCATTCAAGAGCCTGTACACATTGATCCGCAAGAACGAAGCGGGAGAACTGTTTGCCCTGCCCTACCATGAGGCTTATCCAGCAGAGACTCAAGTCGCCGTCGATGAACTTCTGAAAGCGGCTCGGCTGGCTGAAGACGATGGGTTCAAGGCCTACCTGGCCGCTCGAGCGGCTGCGCTGCTGACCGATGAATACCAACATAGCGACCTGCTGTGGATGGATATGAAAAGCAACAAGATCGATGTGGTCATTGGTCCGGTTGAAAACTATGAAGACCAGATGTTTGGATACAAGGCCGCTCACACTTGTTATGTGCTGCTCAAGGATCTGGAATGGAGCGCTCGGTTGGCTCTGTATGCAGAGTTGTTACCTGAATTGCAACGAGGCATGCCGGTCCCCGACGAATACAAACAGGAAGAGCCTGGCACCGATGCGGACTTGAACGCCTACGACGTTTTGTATTATGCCGGCGATTGCAATTCCGGGTCCAAAACAATCGCGATTAACCTGCCCAACGATGAAGAAGTTCAATTGGCTAAGGGCTCAAGGCGATTGCAACTCAAAAACGCCATGCGAGCCAAATTCGACAAGATCCTGGTTCCAATCGCCGATGTTCTGGTGGTGGAGGAGCAACGCGACCACATCACTTTCAATGCGTTTTTCAGCAATACGATGTTCCATGAAGTCGCGCACGGACTGGGCATAAAATACACCATCGGCGAAGACAAACGTCGGGTTCGTGACGCCTTGAAAGAGACTTACGGTGCTCTGGAGGAAGGCAAGGCCGATATTCTGGGCTTGTACATGGTCACCCAATTGTTTGAGAGCGGCAAACTTAAAGAAGGCGAGTTGATGGACTACTACGTCACCTTCATGGCCGGGATTTTTCGCAGTGTGCGCTTCGGTGCCTCCAGCGCTCACGGCAAAGCCAATATGATTCGCTTCAATTATTTTCTGGAGCGAGAAGCTTTTACCAAGTTGGACAATGGCCAGTACCGCTGCAATTTTGAAAAAATGAAGTTGGCGATGGCTTCCTTGAGCGCCGACATTCTCAAGATTCAGGGCAATGGTGACTACGATGTTGCCAAAGCGTTTGTGGATGATAAAGCCACCGTTCCGGCGAGTCTGGCAACCGATCTGGAACGTCTCAGTCAGCTTGGAATTCCCGTCGACATCGTGTTTCAACAAGGCCCCGAATACCTGGGCCTGAAATAGCAAGTGGCTTAGATTTGCGCCGGCGGTCTTTGACCTAAAGTACCGCTGACAGCAATACGCAAATCACAAACACGACCAGCGCAGCAATCGCTGTGGTGATTGCCGCTTTGCGTCCGGCCAGACTTAACACGGGAACCAGCGAACCGCAGACGATCGTGACACGCAGCGCGGTTACGATGTTGAGACGGTATCCCAGCGCGTCATAAAAAAGAAATTCGATCGGTAGCCACATGATTGCGATTGCTACCCAGCTCAGCAGTCGCGACATTGTGGGCGAAGCCAGACGGAATTGAGTGCTGACGCAGCCGACCAATAATGGAATGATAAAAAGGTATGATGCTCCGGCTGCAAACAAGCTGCTTAGAATTGCCAGTAGCCCCCAGACCATCAGGTTCGCAACCCAACCCGGCGAGTCCTCGTCATCCTTGATCCAACCGGCCATCAATCCGGCAACCGAGATTCCCAGTGACCAGAAAGTGAACGCAATTGGCAGCGGCTGGTCCGGCCAAGCAGTTTCGAATGACCCGGCCAGGTTCATCAACGGAATCAACAAACCCATCGCGGCCCCAACCAGCAGGAAACCCAACCAGTTGGCAATGATCGGTCGCCAGTTCCGGCGCTGCGGTCGTCGCAACCAACCGACCCAGAAAAATGCAAACACCACAGTCGGAATGACGGCCAGAAAAATACTGATGGATTCCGGCCAGTAGAAAATCTTCCAGCCAAACACATCAAAATAAACCGCTCGCTGCCCAGTCGCAGAATTCGAATCCTGGGCCAGTTGTTGATTGGCCAGTAGCTTCGTCAAGCGATAGACATTGTCCCCGTGATGCTGAAAGCTGCCTCGATCCGCCACTGCAAAACTGTCATTTGGTGTGTGGTAATTTTTGACATCCCCAATGATCCCAAAATTGAACCCCTGGACATCGAGTTCTTTAAAGCGAGTAAAGTCAGTGTCATTGGGCAGCAGTTTGTAGATCTCGTAGAACAGTGAACTGGTAAAAGGCTTGTCGGCTACTTGAGAAAACGCGGATGCCGACCAGAGGCTGGCAGTGCCGGTTTCGAACATCAAACTGGGGCCAGATGTGCCTCGCGCCTCGATGTTGATCGCGATGTCAATTTCCCGAGCGGCCGGATGTTCATCAACGAACTTCTCCGCACCCAATAAACCGAATTCTTCTCCATCCGTGATCAGAAAGATGAAATTGTTTTTTGGCGGGGCGGCCTGTTTAAGCGTTCTGGCGATTTCCAGGACCACCGCGGTACCGATCCCGTCGTCGCAGGCACCTGGACCCGATGGAACCGAGTCATAGTGGGAAGCCAAAGCAATCGTGCCGGTCGGATCCGTACCGGGAAGCCGCGCGATAATGTTTACCAGCGGAACCGTTTCGCCGGTTCGCCAATAGACGTTTGTTGTTTCCTGCAGTTCGTACTCGATATTGTATTGATCGAAAAAATCCAGAATCCGCTGCCGAACAACTTTGTTTTGTTTGGACCCGGCAGGATGAGGAATGCCGTCACCGACCAGCGATTCC
>CAZOXC010000343.1:0-4517 GCA_964583205.1 uncultured Pirellulaceae bacterium
GACGCACCCTGCTTTGGGAAGCCGCCTACAAAGGTCGAACTGAACTGGTTGAATACCTGATCAAGCGTGGCGCGAATATTCACACGATCGGATCCTATTACACGCCGCTGCTGGTCGAACTGAGTCCGCTGGCAGCCGCTCGGTGGGCCAAGCGCAAAGAAACTGTGCAAGTCCTGTTGGCTAGCGGCGCCACCGATGACTTCTGGGCCGCCTGTCATCGAGGCGACTTGGATGCGGTCAAACAATTTGCGAAACGGAATCGCAGCGCCGTCAACAAGCCAATCAAAATAGCAGACCGCCCCACGATCGGATTTCACCCCATTCACTACGCGGTTGCAGGTCAACAACTCGAAGTCGTCGAATTTCTGATCAATCGTCGGGCCAGAGTCGCTCCTCATATCGAATTACTGATCGACTGGGCCGATGGCAACCAGAAGATCATTCGCGCGGTGAAACAGCAGAGTGAAACGGAAGAACCTGGATCCACTAAACAGAAACCTCGTAAACCGGGAGTCAAGGCAATTGATCAGCCCGATCGACTGGGATTTCCTCAATTGGTGGACGCTTGTCGAGGCAACCGCAACGCCACGGATGATCCAGCCCGAGTTCAAGCGCTGCTTGATCAAGGCGCAACAATCAACATTCGCGATTACAAACAAAAGACCGCATTGCATCGAGCGGCGCAAGCCGGCTTTATCAAAATCACCAACTTGTTGCTGGACAATGGCGCCGATCTGGAAGCCGCCGACCACAAACAAATGACGCCCATTTATGACGCCATCTACTACGGTCGGCCGCACACGGTGAAGTTGCTGAAAAAACGCGGTGCCAATCTCAATCATACCGATTACCGAGGTGAGACGCCCTTGTTCATGGCGGTCCGGCGAGGTGAATGGGAGTGCTTTGAATTGCTCAAATCGAAAACTCGCATCAAGCACGTCAACCATAAAGGCGAAACTGTCGCTGATGTGTTGCATCTAAGACGCAACCGTGACGAAGGAAGAAAACGAATCGCGAAGGAGCTGGGTATTTAACGCAAAGGCTGGATCGGGTTCAGCGCGAGCCGGGTAGAGGCTGGGAGCGGGGCTGCCCGCATTGTTATTTCAAACCCAGCAGCGCCACCGCGTATTTACGAGCCATCAATTGATTCTCGGGACCCGCCAATCGTTCGTAGGTTTCTTGAACGATCGGAGCTCGCACATCGGCCTCTGAATAGCCGGTATTGAAAGACTTGCTGGCGTATCGATCCACATAGGCTTCCCAGGATTCGAACTGGGTGATGCTGTAGTAGGTAACGGCTTCGCAGGAATCGAACAAAGGAACACCCAGTCGATGCAAAGCGTCCCAAGCCGTTTTTCTGACTTCCGTCTCATCATGAAAATGTTTCAACACTTCGTTACCATCGCAGTCAGTCGGCTCGATCACATATAAGAAACCGCCAGGCTTGAGGACTCGCGAGATCTCCTTGAACATTTCCGGATACGCAGCTTCGGGAACGTGGTGCAGTGAGTAGGCCAAAGTCACTCCATCGCAGGAATGATCTTCGGCCGGAAGTTTCTCAGCTCCAGATTCTACGAATTCAATATTCGGAATCGGATCGAGCGCACGGTTCTTCTCGGCTTGCACTGAATCTGGATCAATTGCCAGGACTCGCGCTCCTGTTTCTGCCATCAATTTGCTGAAGGCCAGGCCCCCGCATCCGATATCCAGCACACGTTTGCCAGCCAGGTCAACGAAGCGTTGCATCACTTCGATGTTCTTGGCGTTACCGAGATCTTCAAGATCGTCAATCATCAAAGTTTTTCGCTATCGCTTTTCCGCCCAGACTTTGACGATCTCCAATCCGACCTCGCAGGCCGCCAGCATTTCGTCGAGACAGGCGAACTCCAATGGCGAGTGAATATTGTGTTGGCCTGAAGACAGGTTCGGTGTCGGCAAACCCTTTTCGGTAAATTGCGACCCGTCGGTACCGCCACGAATGATTCCCAGTTTTGCCTCTCGCCCCAAACGCTTGTGCGCTTCCACGGCGTACTCGACAGCCCGAGGTTCATTTTTCAAACCATCGCCCAGATTTCGATACTGGCGGGAAGTTTTGACATCGATTTCACAACTTGGAAACTCCGCCGCCACTTCTTTTGCCAACTCGCGAAGTTGATTCGCGTAGACCTCCAGTTGGGCCGATTCGAATGAACGCAAGATGATTTGAATCTCGACCGAGGCCACGCCGCCTTCGATCGAGTAAGGATGCATGAAACCATCTCGACCTTCGGTGCATTCGGGCGAAACTTCGCGAGGCAACCTTGCCAGAAACTCGCCCGCGATTCGCAACCCGTTGACCATTTTGTCCTTGGCAATTGCCGGATGAATATTGATACCCGATATTTCGATAACCGCGAGATCTGCCGAGAACGTTTCAATATCAACATCGTTTTCTCCGCCACCATCAAAGGTGTAACAAACGGTCGAATCGATCTTGTCGATGTCGCAATGTAAAGTTCCGCGGCCAATTTCTTCATCGCAAGTAAACAGCAGACGCACGGGCCCATGTTCGATCCCGGGATTTTCCAACAAGTAGTTGCCCAGTTCCATCATGATGGCCATGCCGGCTTTGTCATCACCGCCCAACAGCGTGGTACCGTCGGTTGTAATTAGCGTTTTGCCTTTAAGATCTGCCAGCTCGGCGCACTTTTTGACCGTGATCACTTTGCTGGTATCGCCCGTCAATGGAATATCACCACCGGCATAGTTATCGATGATTTGAGGTTTAACATTTGCGGCAGTGGTTTCGGGCGAGGTATCAAGATGCGCGTTGAAAGCCACTGTGGGAATACCTTCAGCCGTAGCCGGAATGGTCGCCATCACGATACCGTGCTTGTCCTGGCTGATATCGCTGGCCCCGATTTCCTGCAGATGCTCGACCACCAGTTTGCCCAGTTCGATTTGACCGGGGGAGCTTGGATACTCATCGGTGCCACCGTTTGCCATGGTATCCAGTCTGACGTATTGCAGGAATCGCTGCAGAAGTCGATCTCGATTCACGTTTTGACCTGTTCAGTTGTAAGGAAATATCGAGATCAGTTTACGATTTTCTATTCAACTTGACAGCGCGTTCAACGTCAAAAGCAGAGACCTCGGGAAAAGCCGTCAATTGGCGGCGTTTCTCCGTTAACTTGTCGATCCCGGGCTGCAGGCCCATGGCATCATCACCGGGATAGGAACCTTTGGCAATCAAATCTTCCCGGTGGCGATTCCAGTAACGTAGCCGAGCATCCAAGTCTTTGATGTCGTCGGGCAGTCCGGCGGCTTCTACGTCCTGGCGAACGACCACGGCGGCTAGATCCAGGTAGTTCAGGGCGAATTCCTGCTGTTGATAGGAATCATTTTCTCTGGCTGATTCGATGGCCCGATTGACGGCTTCATCAGCGAAAGTCACCAGGTGGTGATTCTCCAACTCGGTCTTTCTACACTTGACGACACCAGCCAATTGATCATCATCAAATTTTTCAAGTACCAATTGCTCGAAACATGACATGAACGCGGGCAAATCGCTTTCGAGTTGCTCATACGTAGACTTCTGCCCGTTGACAATCATTCGTATCGAACTGTGTCGCAGAAAATGAACCCAGTGGTTGAGTTCGTACTGATTTTCCAGCGACGAGTCCACAAAAGCTTGAAGGTCATCGATCACAATGACATGCGCGTTAGACTTGATCGCCTCTTCGAAAATACTGAACATCGATTTATTCGTCATCGACTGCGCATAGAATCTCACATGCAAGGGATTCGGTTTGACAAACGTCCAGGGGCCGCCATCTGCGTGACTGGCAAAACTTTCGACCAGATAGTCGACAAAAACCTGAGCGCGACAAAGGTCTCCTTGCAAGAACAGGTTATTCCTGCGCGAACAATGAAGCTTCAACGATGCGTGCTGAAAGTTGTCCAGGTCCAGATCTTGCGGCAACGCCGGTCGAATTCTACTCAGCTTGGTCAAGTCAAAGCAGACCTGCTTAAGGTGGGGTGTCTTGATCGGCTTTTGGTGACCTGGCGGCAACGGCTCGCCTTCCAGCGGCGAACCCAACAGCGACATTATTTCGATTTCGATTTGCTCCGGCGTGACCCCCAGCTCGGTCAACACTGCAAAGCCAACCCCTTCCTGGTGTTTGGACAAACTCAACACAAGATGCTCGCTACCGATGAAACTGTGGCCTAGTCGATCGGCTTGTGCGATTGCCAATTCGATGACTTTTTTGCAGCCCGGCGTCTGAGGTAACTTGCCCATCGTGATCATTTCCGGGCCCGACTGGACTCGCTTTTCGACTTCCAATCGTATTTTTCTTAATACGTTGCCACCTGTCAGATTGACTAAACAATTCGCACCGACACCTGTCCCTTCCTTGACCAGTCCCAACAAAACATGCTCGGTTCCGATATATTCGTGATTGAATCGTTGTGCCTCCTGATTGGCCAACTGCATGATTTTGCGGGCTCGATCGGTAAATCGTTCGTACATTTAATTG
>CAZOXC010000344.1:0-4514 GCA_964583205.1 uncultured Pirellulaceae bacterium
AATTCATGCTGGACGAGGAGCGATCCTGGTTGCCGGTGTAGTCGATGGCCAGTCCACCGCCCACGTCCAGAGTCGTCAAGTTCACTCCCAGCTCAACCAGTCGCGCATAATTTCGAGTGACCTCGATCAACGCAGTCTTGATCAAGCGGACATCACTGATCTGGCTGCCAGGATGAAAGTGCAACAAGTGCAAGTGCTGTAATAAATCCGCTTCGCGCAGCAGTTCCACGGCTTCCAGCAGTTCAGTCGTATTCAGACCGAACTTGGATTTGATTCCGTTGGTTGAACTCCAGCGGCCAGCGCCTTTCCAGCCCAGCTTCGTGCGAACGCCCAGCTTGGGCCGATTTTTGAATCGTTGTGCAATCTTGATAATCAACTCGATGTCACGAGGCTTCTCGATCACGATGGTGATATCTTTGCCGATCAAGTCCGCCAGGAAAGCCAACTCGATGGATTCTTCGTCTTTGAATCCATTGCAGAGAATTCGAGTTTCGTTGTCGGCTCGAGCCACGACCGTCAACAACTCTGCCTTGGACCCGGCTTCCAGTCCCAAAGGCAATTCGTTGCGGCGATTCAATACTGCATCGATCACTTCGGCGTGTTGGTTGACCTTGATCGGATAGATGAATCGATAAGTGCCGCCATAATCGAACTCGTTGATCGCCTGCGTGAAAGCCGCCGAGATTTGTTGAATTCGCTGGCGAATGATTCCGGGAAACCGCAAAATCATCGGAGGCGACTGGCTTGGCGAGTCCGCTTGGGAAATCAGGTCGGCTAGATCAAATTTGACTCGGTCCCCCGAACGAGCCCGTGTATTCACGGAAATGTTTCCGTTTTCAGTGACTGAAAAGAATCCTCGAGCCCAGCGATCCAACCCGTAAAGATTGACCGCGTCCAGCGTTGTCCATGGTTTCTGAAGATTTGGCGTGTTCAATCCCAGGTGCCCGATTTAATCATTGACCACAATGTTCTAATGCCCGAATGCAAGAAGCCGGATTGTACGATATATTTTTTGCTTTGCATCCTCTAAAAATTCTGCCATGCTCCGCGATCTCAAAGTTCAACTGGTCTATTGGCCTACTCTTTTCTGGAACGCTTTGCTGGGGCGCTGGTTGAAAGTGCGGCCCTGGTGGTCTGAGGTGAATGATGAACTGGTGTTGGGTGCCCTGCCCTTCCGTTCCGACGCCGAAAAACTCTATCAGCAAGGCGTACGTGCCGTCGTTAATACTTGTTATGAATACCGGGGACCTCTCAAGGAGTATTCGCGACTGGGAATCAAGCAATGCTATATTCCGACAATCGATTTTTCGCATCCGTCTCTGGTCGATGTGCAGACGGCCGTCGACTTTATTCGCGAGTCAGCTTTGCAGGGCGAACGAACCTATGTGCATTGCAAAGCAGGGCGAGCTCGCAGTGCCACGATTGTGCTGTGTTATCTCTGCAAGTATCACCAGATGTCTGCCGATGAAGCGCAGGCGTTCCTGTTGAAAAAACGTGCACACGTAAACCCTCGGATCAAAGACCGCCCCGTGGTCAAGCGATTTCTGGAATCCTGAGAACCGCTAATCGCCCGTGATTTGCCGGCAATGTTTAAGCGCAATCAGCGCGAAGCAGGTCGCAATCAGTGGATCGTCTTCACGCATCCGGGCATTGGGGTTCTGCCAGGAACCGTCCTTATTCTGCATGGCCAACAATTGTTCTGCGAGATCACTGGCGACTCGCTGACGCGCGTCTTCATCTTCGAACGCCAGTTCCAGACTGCGCGACAAGCTGTACCAATAGTAGAAACGCAGACCCATCGCCCAACCCTCGGCGTGATCTTCGGTAAATCCCGGTACCCGCTGGAGCGATTTTTGGTCGGCGACCCTGTCGGTAATCCATTTGCAAGCCGGATCGATGCGGTCATCTGAAATATCGCGATTGGCTTTCAAGTATCCAAGTGCCCGCAAGCCATCAACCGATGCGGTCCCGTAGCTGGTGGCGACCTGACGATCGTCCGAACTCCATCCGGCTTTGTTGCCGTCGTGATCGACTTTGGGATGAAAGAAAAAACCACCGTCACTATTCTGGCACTTGGCCAACCAGTCGTCAGCCTTTTGCAGGCAGTCGGCATCCTCGCTGAAATGAGAAAGTGCTTCGATGACGGCTGCGGAAACTGAAATGTTGGTGCCAGTCGTTTGTCGCTGGCCAGTGATCCAGCCGGCCAGATCCCAGCCACCAAAATCGCGATCGGTGTTTTCGTATCCGGCAGCTTCGTCAAGTTGAGCTGCCTGCAGGTACTCAACAAGTTTGCTTTTGATCTCCTGGCTGATGTAGAAATCGGCTTCTTTGCTGGCCAGCAGGTACATTGCCGATCCATAATTCGAGTAGTCCGGTCCGTCTTCATTGGTGACGAATCCGCGATCCAGAATGTTGGCTTGCAAGGCCCGCATTCCATTGGCAAATTCTGCTTCAGGCCACTCGTCAACCGTGTCCTGCAGGTGCGCGAGCGTGAACAGGACCAAAGCCGTTGTCGCTGCGCCCTGTTTGAGGTTGCCGTAATACTCGCTGCGCCAAACACCATCTGCACTCTGCAGAGATGTCAAAAAATTCACGCCGAGTTCTATTGAATCTTTCGGGCCAGCCCGGCCGTCGCCGGAAGAACGGTTTTCCGATTGCCGGTCAGAGTCCGATTGGCAGCCAGCCAAAGTCAGGCACAAGGTAACGATCGAAAGCGCGACCATGCGGCTTGAGCGCAAAAACAATTCTTGCCAGGACAGTGCTGAATTAGATTTTGATATTTTTCCATCCGCCATGAACAAACCGCATGCAAGTCAGGAAGGCTCGAACTGTCAGGTCGACTGCCATGGCATACCAACACCCGTTGACGCCCCAGCCGAGTCCTTGAAATTCCCAGCCGACCAGTGGTATTTGCATCGTATCGCATGACAAGTAGGCGGCAAGCGGTATTCTGATCAACAAAAAGCCTGTCAATGTAAAGGCCAGCGGCCAAATGGTATCGCCAGCGCCTCGAAGAGCCCCCGAGATCACCATTAAAAAAGCCAGCGATGGTAAAGCGAACGCGACAATCTTCAGCAATCGCGCAGCGTTATGAGTTGTGGGGTCGTCCCAGTCGCCAGTGAAGAAGTAGGCGATGTACTCGCCGTAGAAGTACATGATCGTCGCCGCCACCACCATGATCGCGCAGGCGGAAAAGAAACAATAAAGTGCACCTCGAGTTGCCAGTGCCGGTTTCCCCGCGCCCAAATATTGTCCGGCAAGCGTGGCAGCGGCAACTTGAAAAGCGTGACCCGGCAAGAACGCGCAGGCTTCGATCTGGACGGCTAAACCATGTGCGGCTGCAGCGGACTCGCCCAAACTGTTGACCAGTGCCACAAACACCAGTTGCGCTCCCAGCAAAGCTGCCAGATCCGCTCCGCCAGGCAAACCAACTCGCAGCAACTTCTTCAGCAAACTGAAATCAGGTTTCATACCAACCAGTCCAAGTTTCAAACCGACTCGGCCCTTGACCAGCACGATTAACAGAATCAATCCACCCAGTGCATGACCGGTTGCTGTTCCGATCGCCAAACCCACCCAGCCCATTTCCGGAAAGGGTCCCCAACCTGTGATCAAAGAAGTGCTCACGAAAATGTTTGTGATCACAACCAGACCCTTGGCAACCATTCCGGTGACTGTGTCTCCCGCTCCTCGCAGGCAAGCCGCGCCGACTTGTTCGACCATGATCAAGGGGATGATTGGTACGATCACCCACAGATACTGCCTCGCAAATCCAGCGGCCTCGTTTCGAAGCTGCATCGCACCGATAAACTGACTGCCCAACAAAGCAAACAGAATTGTTAAAATGATCGCAAACAATGCACCAATTAGAAACGATTGGTGGGCAGTTCGATTTGCAGTTGGCATGTCGTTTTTGCCAACATATCGTGAAACCAGTGCAGTTGTTCCGATGGCAACTGCAGCGAACATGGTTGGAATTAACCACATGGTGTAGCCCATCAGGCCCATGGCTGCTTTGGCGCTGTCGCCATAATGGGCAAGATAATGTCCGCAAAGCCACCAGTCAGTCCAGGTGACTGCCAGCGTTAAGGTTTCTTCGGCAAGTACCGGTCCGGCCAATCGAGGCATCGCCTGCAGGGGGCTTTTGGCATCGACGATGTAAGATTGACGCAATTTTTTGTCTCATTATTTTCGCAAGAATTGTGCGAGTATGTTCACAGACTCCCATAGCGTCAACCACGAATACTATCTGATGCTCGGTCTGGCTGATATAAATGCATCGACGAACTGTCGAACGGCAATATTGGAAAACAACTAAACTAAATACTATTTTTTAAGGTAACAAATGAAGATTGACTTGAAATTGATTACTCGCCTTTGCCTGGTTGCGGTTGTCGCAACTGGATTCGCGATTCCCTTGAACGCATCGTTGGCAACTCTTCAAGAAACTGCTGAGCAGGAAGAAGTTGAAGAAGAAGAGGAGTCTGTCGCTGATTTGATGCGCAAGGCTGGAC
>CAZOXC010000345.1:0-2668 GCA_964583205.1 uncultured Pirellulaceae bacterium
ATCCTGTCATGATTCCGGGTACAGCCGCCGGCAATGTCACATTGCGAATAACCTGCCAGCGAGTCGCCCCCAGTCCCAGGGCACCCTCGCGCAACGAACTGGGAACTGATCGCAAGGATTCCTGAGAAGCGATAATCACAATCGGCAAAACAACCAACATCAATGTCAAACCAGCCGTCAGTACGCTGCGACCAAAGGGAAGCCGAAAATAGTACCAGGCATTGCGGGTCAACTGGCTGCCCGGATCACCGGCAAAGAGACTGGTCACCAGTAATTCACCCGACGGATACTCGTCACCTTCATCGATGATATTTAATTTTACTTCGCGACCACTCATCTCGGCCAGCATGCCATCTTTTAATTCAGGGATCGCTTCGCGTGACTCGACCGGCACAAATACGATTCCAGTGCCTTCAGTCAAATACTGACGATAGTGGCTGGCACCAAATTCGAAGCTGGGTTTGTTCTCCGTACCCAACATGTCATACATCAAGGCAAACGCTGTCAGGCCCAGCAGTCCGTAAACAATCGAGGGCACGCCAGCCAAGTTGGAAATGTTGAGTTGAATGAACTGGTGCAGCTTCAGAAACACAGAATTGCTGGGTTTGTATTCTTCCAGAAAAATCGCTGTGCTGACTCCCAGAGGAAGGGCGACACAGGCGCAAATGGCGCAGACCCAAATCGTGCCTGACAAAGCGGGCCCGATTCCTGAAGTCTCCGCCTCGGCCGAAGGAGGTCCGAATACAAAGTCCTTGTCAATGACATGAATCCCGCCGCTGATAATCGAAGTCAACAAAGAAATCAGAATTACCACCGACGTCGCTGCGGTGATGATACAGATGATCTTGAAGAACAAGTTTTTGAATTTGCGCCTTTCACTTGACGATTGAGGCAGCGCGTCAAAATCGGGCTTGTTGTCGGTGGCCATTATTCGTAAACCTCCTGGAAACGTTTCCGAACAATATTTCCGAACACTGTCAAACTGAAAGTAATCAAAAACAACAGTGCCGCGACCGCAAACAATGAATAAAACTCGGGCCCAAAATTGCTGATGTCGCCTTTGGCGGCCTGAGTCATATAGCCCGTCATGGTTTGGATTTGCCCAAATGGATTGCCGGTTAAGCGAGCCAATTGGCCAGCCGCCATAGCCACAATCATCGTTTCCCCGATGGCTCGGGCGATCGCCAGAATGAACGCCGAGATGATTCCCGACAGGGCTGCCGGAACGACCACTTTCACGGAAACGTCGAATTTGGTTCCGCCCAGACCATAAGCCGCTTCACGCAATCGATTTGGTACTGCACGCAATGCGTCTTCGGAAAGCGATGTCACTATCGGGATACACAAAATGCCAACCGTGATGCCCGCACTGGCGGCATTGAAAAAATCGACTTCGATGCCAAACGGACTAAGAACCATTCGCAGCAAAGGCGTCACAAAGGTCAGTGCGAAAAAGCCGTAGACGACTGTGGGGATGCCGGCCAACACTTCCAGGATGGGCTTGAGAAACGAGCGCAGTTTGTGGGGCGCGTATTCACTCAAGTAAATCGCTGTGATCAAACCCAGAGGCAACGCCACCAGCATGGCGATAAATGTGATCCACAGTGTTCCACAAACCAGCGGCAAAACACCAAAGTTCTTTTCCGATCCCATCAAGGGATTCCACTTGGTGCCAAATAGAAATTCCGTAACCGAAGTATCGGCCAGCTGAAAAAAGTTCCACGTTTCCTTAAAGAACATCACGATGATGCCCATCGTGATCAGAATCGTGAACAAGGTGCAGCAGCCCAACAAAAACCGAATAAAAGACTCCTTGATGCGTTGCCCAGCCAAGCTGCGAAACTTTTTATCGGCAAGCGCTCGAGGGAGTTGTTTGTTGACAGTTTTTGACATGCTATCCTGCTGACCTCGACAACCGGAAGGGCTTCGAAGTCAAATTGTTTAAAGCCGATCACCCGGAAAACTCCGGGCGATCAGTAAGCTTGAATTGGTGGTTAGTTCAGGTTCTCGCTTTTGAAAATTTCAGTCAAAGCGCCGGAGCGTTTGTTGCCATCAGCATCCCAATAGTGAGTGCCCGTGGCTTTCGTCTTGAAATTCTTCATGGCATGGTCATAAATTTCCTGAGGAAGCCCAACATATTTGGCCTGGGTAGCCAATTCAGCTCCATTGTTCAGGTAATGCTCGACAAAGACTCTGACTTCCAGCCTCTTCGCAGCTTCGCTGTTCACATAGATGAACAGGGGGCGAGAAAAGGGAGCGTATGAGCCGTCTTCGATTGTTTCAGGAGTTGGCAAAACGGCCTGTTCGGTCTTTGGATCCACTACGGCCAGTGCCTTTAGCTTGTCTTCATTCGAAAAGTAGTATGAAGCGCCCAGGAATCCAAACGCATATTTGTTTTCAGAAACGCCCTTAACAATCACATGATCGTCTTCGCTGGGCGACATGTCTGATCGGAAAGACTCATCATCACCAGCGATGACTTCTTTGAAGTAATCAAACGTCCCTGAATCGGTTCCAGGCAGGAAAATCATGATGTCCTCTTCCGGCCAGTCCGAGTTTACATCACTCCATTTTTTAGCTGCTGAATCTTCCAGGAAGATCTGTTTCAGTTGGTCAATCGTCACTTCATCGACCCAGTCACATTCCTTGTTGGCAATGATCGTCAATC
>CAZOXC010000345.1:2678-4456 GCA_964583205.1 uncultured Pirellulaceae bacterium
AAGCAACTGGTAGCTCGATAAACGAAACGTTGTTTTCTTTGGCTGCAGCATATTCAGCGTCCTTGATGGAGCGCGAAGCATCTGAAATGGCAGTCTCGCCCTTGGTAAATCGTCCAAAGCCTCCCCCAGTTCCAGAAATACCAACCGGTACTTTTACCTTCGGGCATTTCTTTCGAAACGCATCGGCCGCAGCCATCGAAATCGGAGCTACCGTACTTGATCCATCAATCTTGACTTCACCTTCCAGTTCGGCAAGTGAATTATCGACATCGGCGGCCGAAGATCCGGAACCTGTACCAGAAACATCGGTACCCGAGTTGTTGCAGCCGAGCAAAGTGAAGCTGCCACACAACACAATTACTCCCAAAAACCCCAACTTGCTTCTCATCAATCTATACCCTTTGTAATTCGAGTGGACTTGTCTATTTGCCCAACAAGTTAATCCACAATGTATTAAGAAATGGTTAAGGTTTGATGAAGACCACGGCTTTATTTGGCCAATTTGAAGGCGATCTGCCAATTCTCAACGCTAGGAAAGAATAGCCATCTTTGATCACGGCTTAACGGTCAGGAACCTGAAATTGGACACCGCAAGTTTTTTAAAGGGCCCAATTTCACCGGTGAGAAGCGTCAGATAGTGCAAAATTCTCCACCCCAAACTCACAGCTTGAAGCCCTGCCGCCGGACCTCGCTGGCAGGCCTTTCAGAAAGTGGTTGCAGTTACAGGTAGAAATACTCGAAACTTACTGCCTCCGCCGACCTTGCTCTCCAACTCAATGCGGCCATTCTGGGACTCGGTCAAATGCTTGGCAATCGCCAAACCCAGGCCGGTGCCACCCAGATCACGCGAGCGAGCTTTGTCGACTCGATAAAAGCGCTCAAACACTCGGTGTTGATTTTCTGGCGGGATTCCAATCCCGGTATCGGCAACTTCAATTTGGTAGAAAGAATCATCAATCGAAGTTGTAAGCGAGACTCTGCCTTGATCGCCCGTATAGCGAATCGCATTGCTGACCAGATTATCCAGGATGGTACCGATGGCTTCTGCATCACCGTCCACGAATTCGATCGAATCGTCTGGTTCAAAAATCAATTCGACATCGCGAGTGGTTGCCTCGCGAGCAAATCGATCGATGCATTCCCAGCAGGTCTGGTTGAGGTTGATTGACACCTGGCGAATCGTTTCTCGACCGGCTTCAATGCGAGCGATTTGTAACAAGTCTTGAACTTGCTGGGTCAACAGGTCCGCTTGCGATTCAATTTGCTCGACAAACTTTTGATTCTCGGGCGGTTTGTTCAGCGCACCCATCAGGAGTGTCTCTGCATAAGCCTTGATGGAAGCCAGTGGAGTCTTCAGTTCGTGCGAAACGTTGGCGACAAATTCCCGCCGCATATTTTCCAGTTGATTGATTTCGGTTAAGTCCCGGAACACCAGAGTCATTCCCGGCATCGGTTCACCCGTCATCGGCGCTGCGCGAAGAATGATCTCGCGCCGGTCCGTGCCATGGGTTCGAAACTCCGAGGAAACCGTTTTCTGAGTCTCGATTGCCTCGCGAATAATTGCTTCTACCGCCTCGAATCGCACCAGCCCGATTAAGGGTTTGCCGACCAGGTCTATCGTCTGCAATCCCAACATTTCCCGAGCCACTTTGTTGGCGAACAACACATTGACTTGATCATCGATTGCGATAACACCATCGGCCATGCCACTCAACACAGCGTTAAAGTGCTCACGACTTTCGCCCAGCTTGCGGCTTTGTTTATCCAGTTGTTTGTTG
>CAZOXC010000346.1:0-4445 GCA_964583205.1 uncultured Pirellulaceae bacterium
CCTTGAAGCACCCTTCCATCTCTATAACCTGCGCGATGATCCCGCCGAACAAAACAACTTGATCAAACACAATTCCGAGCAGGCAAAAATGTTGCACGAGGCGTTTTTGGAAATCTCGCGTGGAGACCATCCGCCGGCTGAACCCAAGTCCCAGAAGAACAAAAAGTGAGCAATCAGGAACCGGAGTCCAATCCTCCAAAGTCCAAACCGATCGGGAAACTGGTTTTGTTTGGACTGTTTATCGTTATCGTCGCCAGTTGCTACTTCTTTTTTCGTGACAAACTGAATCTGGAATATCTGGCCAGCATCGAATCCAGTTTGCAGGACTTGAAAAGCAATTATCACTTGGCCGTAGTCGTCGCGGCAGTTCTGATTTATGTAATCGTGGCTTCGTTCCCCTTGCCATTTGCAACTGTGCTTTCGTTGACATTCGCCTGGTACTTTGGTTTTTGGGAAGCCTTGCTGATCGTGAGTTTCGCATCGACGGCCGGGGCCACCAATGCATTCTTGATGAGCCGATACTTCTTCCGCGACTGGATCCGCAGCAAATTCAACAAGCGAGCCCAAATCGTGAGCGACGCCTTTGACCGGGATGGGGCTTTTTATCTGTTCTCGATGCGCTTGATTGCCACTTTTCCGTTCTTTGTGGTGAATACCCTGATGGGATTGACCAGGATCAAAACAGGCACCTATTGGTGGGTATCCCAGTTGGGAATGCTGCCTGGAACCGCCGTCTATACGTTTCTGGGCTCGCAATTTCCCAGTTTAAAAAATCTGCAGGAAGATGGACTGCAGCTGAATCCCTGGCTGCTGGTCGCCTTCGCACTGATTGGATTGTTCCCTTTGGTAGCTCGTTTCAGCCTGCGAATTCTTAAAAAACAAGGGTGATTCGTTCGACAGAGAACATTCAGGCAATCAAAATAGTTGAAAGGAAACGGGTTCCACCTCGACGAAAAAGTGGCGGCGGTATTTACTGTGTTTATCAAGTTCGTCTAGGCGAAACGTTCGAAAATTGCGATATTTGCAATTACCAACCACAAATTACAATTCCTGAACAAATATTCATTTCGTAAAGCGGTGGCCTCGATAGGGTCGCCGCCACTCTCAAGGAGCGAGCACGTGTCGATCGACCAGTCAACTGAACTCAAGACAACTCCCACTGAGACCGAACAAGCCGTTCGCGAACGGTATTCGGCAGCCGCCGACGCCGCTGAAGCAGCTCTGTGTTGCCCAGTCGTTTACGATCCTCAATATTTGAAAATGATCCCCGATGAGATCATTGAAAAAGATTACGGTTGTGGCGACCCGTCGCCCTTCGTCAATCCGGGCGAGACCATTGTTGATCTGGGATCGGGTGGTGGCAAGCTCTGCTATATCGCCGCACAAATTGTCGGTGCCGAAGGAAAAGTCATCGGTGTGGATTGCAATTTCGAAATGCTCTCGCTGGCTCGAAAATACAAATCGCAGATGGCCGAGAAGCTCGGATATGACGTGGTCGATTTTCGCTGCGGACGGATTCAGGATTTGAGCCTGAATCTGGAACTCCTCGAAGAACAACTTTCCGATTCACCGATCGACTCTGCCAGCCAGTGGTTACACATGCGATCGGCTGAACAACAACTGCGGGAAACCAAACCACTGATCGAAAGCGATACCGTCGACTGTGTTGTTTCCAATTGTGTTCTGAACCTTGTACGCTCGGAAGATCGTCGTCAATTGTTTCAGGAAATCTATCGAGTGCTACGGAACGGTGGCCGCGCCGCGATCAGCGACATCGTCTGTGATGAAGATGTACCCGAATCCATGCAAAAGGATGCCAACCTTTGGTCCGGCTGTATTTCCGGTGCCTGGCGGGAAGACGAGTTCCTGAAACAGTTCGAAGAAGCTGGTTTCTATGGAATTGAAATCGCCAAACGCGAAGAACAACCCTGGCAGACCATTAACGGTATCGAGTTTCGCAGCGTGACGGTTGTCGCCCACAAAGGCAAAGAGGGTCCTTGCCTGGAACGCAACCAGTCAGTGGTCTACAAAGGCCCTTTCAAGTCGATTCTGGATGATGATGGCCATCGTTATCCTCGGGGACAACGGATGGCTGTCTGTGACAAGACTTATCAAATCCTGAAACGCTCTCCCTACTCCAATCACTTTTGTTTTATCGAGCCGCACGAACAAATTCCGCTGGAAAAAGCTCAGGAATTCGATTGCTCGCGCGATCGCGTTCGACATGCTCGCGAATCAAAAGGGGAAAACTATCAGCTGACCATCCAGAATGCTGACGATTGCTGCGGAACCGACGGCTGCTGCTAAGGCAAACGGGCAACACACGCGGGCCGCGCTTTGGCAGTCTAAATCTCTTGCAGAATGTTCACACCGGCTTGCTGCATTTCGGCAAGCGAATGTTCTTCATCCGTTGGGGACAAATTGACTGCTCGACAAGCAGACTTGATCACGGTCGTTTCGAAGCCCAGTTGTTTCGCATCCAGCGCCGTGAATTTGACGCAATAGTCGGTTGCCAGCCCAATCACGAAACAGTGAACGACTCCTTGTTGCTTGAGAAAGTCGGCCAGCCCGGTCGATTTCAGATGACCGTTGTCAAAGAACCCGCTGTAACTATCGATCTGCGGGTCCGCTCCCTTCTGAAAGACCTTGTTGAATTGGTCCGAGTTCAATTCGCCCGCGAATTCGGCACCCTGTGAACCTTGCACGCAATGATCGGGCCACAGGATTTGCTCAAGTCCATTCAACTGAATCTGTTGCCCAACTTCGCATCCTGGATGCGAACTGGCAAAGCTTTTGTGCCCGGCCGGGTGCCAATCCTGAGTCGCAATCACTAAATCGAATCGCTCGACCAGCCCGTTGGCCACTCCAATCACAGCGTCACCATCCGGAACCGCCAACGCTCCGCCCGGCAGAAAATCATTCTGGATATCGACAACGATCAATGCGTCCATCAGAGTCTCTCCGAAAATCCGCGTTGCTGCAGGATCAAGTTGGTCTTCAAATCGTACAAACCCTGTTCCAGCCCCACCGGATACTTGTGCGGGTTCACCAGCCGTTTGATTCCGTCGTGAAACTGGCCAAGCTGCTTTTGGGCGTAATCCTTGATCGAACTCAATGATTGACGCTCATCGACTCGGTCACCGGACTCCATCACCAGTTCTAAAATGTCTTGCGACTTCAAAGTAGATTCCAGGCGACGACGACGAGTTGGATCGAGTGGATCAATCATGATCGATTCAGCTTGTGGCGGCTGCAACTCGTTGAAAACCATATCGGCCACAAAACCTTCCGCATCGCTGAATCGCCGGACTTGCAACAAGCCGGGTGTCGAGTTTTTTACAGCCTGCTCAGAAAGCTTCATCTTCGGCTGCCATTTTCCAGAAGCATCCTGTATCGCCGAGAGCTTGAAGACTCCACCCAGCGCCGGTTGGTCGTAGGCAGTCACCAGTCGAGTGCCCACTCCCCAGACCGCAATCGTTGCTCCCTGCGATTTCAGGCTATCGATGATCGTTTCGTCCAAGTCATTGCTGGCAACGATTTGCGTGTTGGCAAACCCGGCAGCATCCAGCATCTTTCGAGCCTCAATGCTCAAATAGGCCAGGTCTCCCGAGTCCAATCGGATGCCTTGCAAATCTTGACCTTGCTCACGCAGTTTTTTGCCAACTTGAATCGCATTCTCAACCCCCTTGAGCGTGTCATAGGTATCGACCAGGAACACACAGTTATTCGGCATGCATTCGATATAAGATTCGAATGCTTCATACTCCGAGTCAAAACACATTACCCAGGAATGCGCGTGGGTTCCTCGGACTGGAATTCCAAATACCTTTCCGGCCAGTAAATTTGATGTGGCCGAGCATCCACCGATATAGGCAGCGCGGCTGGCTGAAATACCTCCATCCACACCATGCGCTCGGCGTAAACCGAACTCCAGCACCTCGTCGCCTCGCGCCGAATGACATACTCGAGCTGCCTTGGTTGCGACCAGTGTCTGGTAGTTGATCAAATTCAATAGCGCCGTCTCCACTAACTGACACTGCAGGATTGGACCCGTAACGCGCAAGATCGGTTGATGAGGGAATACGACTGTGCCTTCGGGAACTGCATGAACATCCAGCTTCAACTCGAGCTTGCCCAGATAGTCAAGGAAAGCTGTTTCGAATAATGCCGACCCGTCGCTGCCCTGCAACGTCCCAAGATACTCAATGTCTTCATCGGTAAATTTGAACGACGAAAGAAACGACAGCGCGTCATCCAGTCCAGCTGCGATCGAATAACCGCCTCGAAAAGGATCCTTGCGAAAGAACAGGTTGAAGGCCGACCGGTCGTCCTGACGTCCCAGCTTCCAATAGCCGTGAGCCATGGTCAACTGATACATATCCGTCAACAAAGCCAGCGAAGAACGGTAAATTCCAAAAGTGTTCATAGATCAACTCCACTTAGTG
>CAZOXC010000347.1:0-4435 GCA_964583205.1 uncultured Pirellulaceae bacterium
TAAAGCTGAAGTATCATATCAGCATGAATCGCGGATTTGGATCACTATGGAAATTTGGTTCGAATTGATTGAAAACGGACTTCGAGTTTCACAATTCAGGAAATCTGTTGAGGCAAATGATGAGATTTTTGATCCTGAATTTGACGTTGATGACATACAAACATTCGGTCCATTTGAATATGACCCAAGTTCGAAATATCCGAATCTACCGGTCAGCTGGAATCATGACTATTATCGCCGAGTACGTGATAAATCGAATTCGTCGACATCATTCGTTTCCGTAGAATCTGTAAAGTTGGTTCGTAACGATTTCAAGCAAATACGATTCAAATCCTTCACAATTCCAAATGGTCATCGAGTTTCGGTCGTTGATCAACCGACCATTCGATTCGAGTATCACGATGGTCAAATCTTCAAGATGATCGATGACGGATCACTGGTTTCATTGGACAATGTTGCTTTCGTTCGTCCTGGTTTTTTTCAACGCACCTGGGCTTTTTGGCTTTTCGTTCTGACCATCGTTTCAATTTCAGGATTTTTGATTGCACGGAGATTTAGAAATGCCGAGCGTTAACTCGTACGCATTCAATTCAATCATCGTATTGGTCGGAGTTTTGCAATTGTTTTTCGCAATACCTTGCCAAGCATCATTAGTTTCAGATGACAAAGATTTGAACAATGAGAAATTTCGTCCGCCCACACGACGAAGTGATTTTATCATCTCAGCCGAACCTACGTATACTTGCGGAGTATATTCAATCTTTGGAGCCCTTAAGGCGCTGGGTTTCCAGCCTGATATTGATGAAATGCTGGACGAAAAATACATGGAATGGGGAAGCGGAAGTTCGGTCAAGGATTTGCTCACCCTTGCGAAAGATAACGGCGCTTACGCACAAGCTTACCATGGAGTTGGCATACAATGGCTGAAACGATCATCTGACCCGGTCATTTTGCATATGGGAAGAAGCCGTCGCGGTAACGAGATTCGACATTGGGTACTTTTTCTTGGCGATGAAAATGGTATGGCTAGAATCTACGATTCACCCAGGTCAATTCAACTAATTAATTATAGTGATTTGCTCGCTGCATGGGATGGAATCGGACTTGTCGTATCCAAAGAGCCGAAATCTCAACTCCTGGCTTGGATTGTAGCTCGATCAGATCTGGCACTCTGGCTGTTTTTCCCATTTTTGTTTTCAGCAGCAATTCGGCTTTATTGGCCGAGAAACAAATTTGCAGTTAAACACAACGGAAAGTTGCGCCAGTGCGTGTTGCAATCAACTTGTTTGCTAACGATCGGTGGCGCAGCGGCCGCACTTTTTCATAGCGTTGCTCCAACTGGCTTTGTCAACAACCACAATGCAATTTACAGCGTTCAGCGTCCGTTTCTTAAGTCGGAAACTTTTGAAGAAGTCGACTATGCTCAACTGGTAGCAGAAATCGAAGACGAATGCATATTGATCGATGCCCGGTCTGAATTGATTTTTCATCGTGAGTCATTGCCAGGTGCGGTGTCTGTTCCTATCGATTCGACACATCAGGAGTTTGAAGACGCGATCAGCCAACTGGATCCAAAGGTTTTATGTGTTGTTTTCTGTTCACATGAATTTTGCGAATGGGCGTCTATCGTAGGAACAGATCTAAAGCACGCGGGATTCGATAAAATTAAGGTCTTTAAGGGAGGTCTCCGTGAGTGGCGATCCAGACAGATCAGACATTAAGAGTAATTCGTCTCGCAACATAAATATTCTCAACTTTTTGTTGCGTATGCTTGGCTGCCTGATTGGCGGCATTCTTCTTTATAGCGCACTTACTCACTTGATGAACCCGTATGACTTTGCATTTCGAATTTTGGAATATCAACTACTTAACCCGGATACCGTCCCTGCCTTCGCGGCCTTTTTGACGTTTTTCCAACTAGTTTTGGCGACAACTTTGATTTGGGATATTGCACGGCAAGGCACATGGTTCTTAATCACCGTCTTGTTTGTTATGTTTGCTGGCGCTCAGTTGATTTCTCTTTTGCGCGGATTGAAAATTGACTGCGGTGGCTTTGGATATTTTAGCCACCAAGTTTCCTGGTGGAGTTTCTTGGGTACATTGACCTGCGCAATAGTCAGCTTTGTCGGTTTTCATGGTTTAGAAAACCGCTCGATCTTTTATGAAACGAAAAAAACGGGCAACAGTGTTTAAAAAAAACAAAATTGAAAACCCAGACGCTTATCCGGTCCGCTCTGGATTTACTTTGGCCGAATTATTAGTTGTGATTGCAGTTATTGGTATCCTTCTTGCCATTACGTTGCCAGCTATTCAATCAGTCCGTGAGTCGGCACGGCGGACCGCATGTTTGAATAACCTTCGTCAGCTGGCACTCGCTTCGCAAACTTATGTCGCATCCCATCGCCGTTTTCCACCAGGTACCTTAGGTTTTGAAAAAGTTTCTGATTTTGATTCAAATTGGTTTAATGATTCGAGTATGTACTTTTGGAAAAATGCTCAACATTCATCAGCCATTGCTGTTCTGCTCCCGATTCTAGGAGAGGATAACATTCATAATTTAACTGATCCACTGGTCTTTGATCATCGAGTTTTGATCGATCGGAACGATTTCGACTGGATTGGCGAAGTGAATGGATACTCTACAGTTGCCTCGTCGTTAGTCGCATCTTTTGGTTGCCCTAGCGACTCACTTGTTTTTCAACAACTTGACGTAGTCTTGGGTGGAGCACAACCTGTGAGTTTTCAAAATGGTGAACTAGACGCCTTTGCGGGCATTTCCCTTAACAACGAGACAACTCTTAATCATGTGTCGACTAACTATCTCGCATGTTCTGGTGCTGCTTCGGGCGGGGAACATCCGGACGAAACTCGTCAATTATTTTCTGGAATAATGCAGAGCAGAATTTCGAAATCTCCGAGAGAAATTAGGGATGGCCTGAGTCAGACGGTTTTGTTTGGTGAATCGATCGGTTGGATCGAAAATGGAGAGCGTGTTACCGCCCAATCTTGGATAATGGGTGGTATGGCAAGAGGCCGATCGAATCTGCCTTGGATGGTAGGAATTGATCCTGATGTCCCGCATCGAAGAATGCTGGGAAACTCACAAAATGCATTCGCTTATGGATTTGGTTCAATGCACAAAGGAATTGTTAACTTTTGCTATGGAGATGGGTCAGTACTTTCGATTAATCGAGAAGTCAATTGGAAGGTATACTATCGCAAATGCGGCGCAAACGATTCCCAATACAGGTTTTGACAGACCGTAAATTTTTAGAATCTGGATTCAGATCACTATATCCGAAAGTTCCATTCGTGCTGCGAGTATTTCTCGTCGACCAATTTCTTCATGGCTTGCTTGGGAAGTTCCTGAGTATTTTCAATCGCCGACCATTCATGAACCAACGAGTCGCGGATTTTCTGCGGATCAGAATTGAGCTGAGTTAAGAACTCCTCGTGCGAGCGTTGTTGGCGATAATCGGGCTGGCGGTGCGGCATCTTCAAGCACTTGAAAATCAAATCCATGTCAAAAGTGTTTAGTAGCGTGCCATGATAGAGCAGGGCGTTGCGACAGATTCGCAGCGCGTTGCCGGAAACTTTTCGCTCGCCAATCGTCAAATCACAAGAGCCCTTGATCGATACATCGACACCAGCCGCTTGCAGAGCACTACGCAACTTGCTCAGCACAAAACAATGCGCCTCGTCCAATTGCCGCAGCTCAGGTCGCTTGCGGAGATCCAGCACGACTGCGTACATCAAGCATCCTGGTCCGGCGACAACGGATAAGCCACCGGTACATCGGCGGAAAACGGGAATGCACTGCTGGGCGCAATATTCCAGATTCACTTCGTCGTAGATACGGGAACTGCGCCCGATAACGGCCAGTGGATCGGGTGATTCCCAAAGCCGAAAAGTCTCTTCACCAGGTTGCTGATCCAACTCGTTTAGCAGTGCCTCGTCGAAGGCGATATTGTTGATCGGATCCTGAAAAGTCAGGTTTACCAGCCGCATGATTTGATGATTCCTTTCCACGCAAGCACTTTGTGGCAAGATATACCGGTTAGTTAAAGTTGTGTTTCAAGTCTCTATGCGCCAATTATTTGCGCCAAATGGGCGACCCTTGCGACCGACATGACCGAATTAAGCCAAATAAGAATTCCAATTTTCGTAAGTGTAAACGGGCAGCCTGTTTGCAGAAGCAATCAGAGCGAATATCGAACAAATCGTTTGCAGTCCGGCCGGATTTTCGACAAACTCATAATAGAGTCAAAATGCCAATTGCAACAATAGCTTGTCCCCGGCGCAAAGTCGGCGGCAAGTTTTCGCTATCCGGAGAAATTTCGAAAATGGACAGATTTGTACGAACACTGCTTGCCATGGCCCTCGCTGTGGGCTGGGTCTCCAGCTTGAATAATTCGGCATTCGCACAAAGCGTGTA
>CAZOXC010000348.1:0-4430 GCA_964583205.1 uncultured Pirellulaceae bacterium
CTTTACGACCGAGTTCAAGCCCTGGGATTACAATTCAGATCATCCTCGAGGCGAACTGTTTTACGAGGGCCTTGCCGAAACCGCCTGGCGAGGCTGGCGGCCGGAGCCGGTACGGATCGGTTGGAAGCGCTGGTTCGATTTGCAGATGGCGGGATTGATTCGGCGTGCCGCGATTTCAACCAGAAAGGTGGCAGCGATTTGGTCCTGAACCACTCGTCCTGAGCAATGATCAAGAGTACCTCCCAACAAATTGCGACGACGAAGACCGACGTTATCCAGACAACGCCGGTTCTCAGTCTATTTACGGTGCTCAAGCCCTTTGAAGGTCAAGCGGATCTGCACCAGCGCAACGCGATTGCCAGTTGGCAGGCTTTGGGTGACGAAGTCGAGATCTTGTTGTTCTCGGACACAGAGATTCCTGCGGATTTGCAAGCCAGTTTCAAGTGCTTTGATATTTTGAAAACCAACGATTCCGGTACTCCTCTGTTGGACGAAGTGTTTCGGATCGCCGCGGAAGATGGACGAGGGCAACTGCGGGCTTACATCAATGCTGACATATTGTTGGACTCACGCTGGTTGGATGCGATCAAGCAATTGGCTGGGTCGCCGCATGAATCGTTCCTGGCAATTGGGCGACGTACCGAACTGGAAGTCGATGAGACTTTGGGCTCGGAGCCGGAAGAGATTTTGAAAAACATTGCCTCGAGATTTGCCGAGGCGGAACGCGATGGCGAGTCCGCCTCGATTATGTGCAAAGACTATTTTGTATTTACTCGCGAAATGTATACTACGATCCCCGAGTTCGCGATTGGGCGAGGCAACTGGGATAACTGGATGGTGGCTCATGCCAAGTCGTTGGATGTCCCAGTTGTAAATATCGCCGAGGTCGCGCCGGTGATTCATCAGAAACATGGCTATGCACATGTGAAAGGTGGTCGCTTGTCGGCTTATGTGCGAGGCGAAGAGGCACGCAATAATCAACGGCTGGCCAAGGGCACTCATTGGTTTAAAGGCAGTACCGCCACCTGGTCGCTGGGTGAAAATGGAATGGCGAAAAAGCGATTTCCCTTCGCCCAGATCCTCTCAGACTTGCCCGGAGTGGTGGCGCTTGTGCGGAATTTACTGTTTTTCCGGTAGTTAGTCCGATTAGCGACCCTTCTATTCTGTTAAGCCTCCAGCGGTATCCAAGCTGAAAGATACAATTACCGGTCGACAAGTGTGCGAATTCGGTGCACTTGGGACTACACCATTGAATCAGGAAATTTTGTGCTAACGACCTGGGCGATAATTTGTGGCGGCATCTTGTTTGTGTTCGCCTGCGCGCATTTCGCCTGGGCATATAGTTTCAAAAAATTCTGTGTCGAAAAAAAGCTGGCCGAATTCAATACGCTGACGGACGAGCAATTGGCGGGCAAGGTTTCCATTTTGATGTCCTTGCGTGGCGTTGATCCAGCTTTAAAAGAATCGCTGAACAGCTTGTTGAATCAGACTCATGAGAATTATGAACTGATCGTAGTCGTTGATCACAAGACCGATTATGCCTGGCAAGTCGTCGAGCAGATCAAGTCCGATCACGAACATGGAAATCGGATCAAGCTGTTTGAACTTTCCGATCCCTCGGACACCTGTAGTCTCAAATGCAATTCACTGGTGCAAGGTTCGCGTCAAATTGACGAGCAATCCGAGTACGTGATTTTTGTTGATGCCGATGTGGTGCCACATCCGGATTGGGTGCGTGACGCGATTAGCCCATTGCAGGATGCGACGGTGGGAGTGGTTACCGGCAATCAGTGGTATTCGCCTAACAAGAGCAATCCCGGTTCGATCATGCGTAGTCTGTGGAACGCCGGTTCGCTGGTGCCGTCTGCAGTTTACGGACATCCCTGGGCGGGGTCTTGTGCCATGCGTCGAGCGGACTTGGAGCGATCAGGCTTGATTCAAATTTGGCAAAAATCGATTGTGGATGACGGTCCAATCAAAAAGGCAATGACTGATCTTGGATTGAGCGTGTACTTTCAGCCTCGCTTGATAATGGTCAATCATGATCAATGCACGATGGGTTTTGTTGATCGTTATGTGACCCGCATGTTGACTTGGTCGCGCATCTACGAATCGGCATTTATTAACACTGTTATTCACGCCTGGCTGATGGTGGGGGCAATTGTCGCCAGTCTGCTGGTTGTTGGTGTGTCGTTATGGCAACAAAACTGGTTGGCGCTGGGTTGGATTTTGGCGCTGATTCTGGCCGCCAAGATTTTCACTCTGATTAGCCATTTGATGGTGCGCTCGGCAGTCGCCAAAGCGATTGAGGGGCGAGATCGCCAGTTGGCTCGGCTCTCTGTCGGCAAGTTGCTGTTGTTGTTCAATCTGATTCCGTTTTGCCAGTTGGCTCATTTAATGTGGACGATGCGAGCCATCTTTTCTCGAAGAATTCGCTGGCGCGAAGTCACTTACCATATTCGTGGCAAACAGAACATAAAAATGATTGATTATCAGCCCTATCGTCTGCAAAATGACTCTACCAGTCCCTCCGAAGTTTCAATCTAGATTCACTTTTGCTTTGATTCGAGTTCATTCGAATCCTCAATTATGTCCTTTGAAAGAATTGGTTTTATCGGTGCGGGCAAGATGGCCCAGGCGCTGGCCACAGGTATCACGGGTAGTCATGTAATGCGCCCGGATCAAGTGATGGCGTCCGATGTTGATTCGTCGACCTTGAAAGGATTTTGCAGTAGTTTCCCCGGCGCGGTCGCTGCCACCAGCAATTCTCATCTGGTAGACAAGTGCGATTTGATTGTGCTGGCCGTGAAGCCGCAGAAGTTGCAAGAAGTATTTGAAGAAGTCAAACCCGCCGTGAGTGCCAGGCAGTTGTGGGTTTCAGTTATCGCCGGAGTGCAATTGGGCAGGCTGAATCGGCAGTTGGGAAGCGGCAGGATAATTCGTGTCATGCCCAACACGCCTTGCCTGATTGGCGAAGGGGCTTCGGCATTCGCCACAGGAGACCAGACGACCGACAAGGATGTGGCATTTATCAGACAGGTTTTCGAATCGATCGGCAAATGCTACCAGGTTGCCGAAAGTCAATTAGATGCGGTGACGGGTTTGTCAGGTTCCGGACCCGCCTACATATTTACACTGATCGAAGCACTCACCGATGGCGGTGTGCTGAAGGGCCTGCCTTATCAAGTCGCTTTGGAACTGGCGACGCAAACTGTCCTGGGCGCGGCAAAACTGGTTCAGGAATCGGACAAGTCACCTGCGGAATTGCGTGCGATGGTCACCAGTCCCGGAGGCACAACCATTACCGGCCTGAAAGCGCTGGAAGATGGAGCGTTTCGTTCGGCCGTGATTAACGCCGTGGACAAAGCGACCGAACGATCGATCGAATTGGGCAAGCCGTCAATAACTTGAGTCGTCAGTCCCGGCGCCTTCGACAATCGCTTTGGATGCACTTGTACCAAGTCGGGTTGCACCAAGTTCTCTGAACTTTGCAGCATCTTCGAAACTGCGGATCCCGCCCGATGCTTTGACTCCGACGGAATCGCCACAAGTGGCTCGCATCAACTTGATATCTTCAGCGGTGGCACCGGTATAGTTGTAGCTGCCATCTTGTTTGGTAAAGCCAAAGCCGGTCGAGGTTTTTACAAAATCGACTCCGACTTCTTCGCAGATCTGACAAAGTTTGCGTTTGGCATCGTCATCAGTCACAAAATCGGTCTCGAAAATGACTTTGACAATCGCCTCGTGGTTGCGAGCAACTCCGGTGACCGCGGCAATATCATTGAGTACAAAATCCCAGTCGCCCTGCAGAACTTTTCCGACGTTGACGACCATGTCGACTTCCGTTGCGCCGTTGCGACAGGCGAGTTCGGCTTCAATTGCTTTGATCTCGGTCGCATTGGAACCGTGTGGAAAACCGATCACTGTTCCCACGCTCGTTTCCGAGCCTTGCAAAACTTCAACCGCCAGTTGGACGGCGTAGGGTTTGACGCAAACGGTCGCGGCCTGCAGTTCCCGGGCCAATTCACATCCGGCACGCAATTCATCGTCGCTCAGAGCTGGATGCAGAAGTGCGTGGTCCAGCAGACTGGAGATCGGTTGTTCCTGATTCATTGAGCTTCCATCGTTTTTGGGCTTCGAAATAACGGAGAAGCTCCAATTAGAATCAATTTTCCGAATTGGTTTGAGGGGTGTGATCGGAAGCCAGAATGGTTTGGGCTTCGTTGATCGAAGATGACTCGGAACTGGAAGTATGGAATCTGGAAATCTGCCGTCGTGCTTGTTTGAGCGAGCGGTTGACCAGAAAGCCCAGCCCCAGTGCAACGCCCACAAAGGAAAGCAGGGCCATAATGCCAACCTGCAGCATCCGTTTCCCCAAATCGTGCGAAGGCTGCAGAATGGTATCCTCGTGTTGCATCGTCACGACAAAT
>CAZOXC010000349.1:0-4427 GCA_964583205.1 uncultured Pirellulaceae bacterium
GTCAATTGCTGCTGGATGTAGTTCTGGTCGTTTCCGGCCAGCAGATAGATTTCGACTTCAATTGTAGCTTCGTTAGTTTTTTTGAGCGTGACCTTGTCACCGCTGACTGGACTACACTGCTTCCACAACCATGGCGACTGCGTTTCCGCCGCCCAGGCAAAGGCTGGCACAACCAAGTTTCTTGCCTTGTCGTTTCATTGCGTGGAACAAGGTCACCATAACTCGGGCACCACTTGCCCCGATTGGATGTCCCAGAGCGATTCCGCCGCCATAGACGTTGACCTTGTCACGATCCAGGCTCAACTCATTGCAGCAGGCCAACATTTGGCTCGCGAAAGCTTCATTAATTTCGTAGAGATCGATGTCATCTTTGGAGACGCCGGCCTTGTCCAATGCACCTTGAACTGCAGCGACCGGTGCAATAAACAAGTCCTGTGGGTCAGTGCCGGAAGTGAAACTGGAGCGAATCTTCAGTTTAAAATCATGGCCGCCGGCCAGTTCTTCGTTGGTGACGATAACGGCCGCAGCGCCGTCATTGATCGTCGATGCATTTCCTGCGGTCACGGTTCCGTCTTTCTGGAAAACCGTTCGCAAGCCCGCCAGTCCTTCGGCAGTCGAGTCAGCTCGTGGCCCTTCATCGGTATCAACCGTACGTTCGCCCTTGCGTTCCTTGATCGTAAGCGAAACGATTTCATCGGCGAACACATTATCAGATTGAGCTTGAGCAGCTCGCAACTGGCTGTTGAGAGCGAATTCGTCCTGCATCTCGCGGGTCACATTGAATTTATCTGCAATATGCTCTGCGTGAATTCCCATATGACACTGCTCGAAGGCGCAGAACAGGCCATCGTGAATCATTGCATCATCGCTTTTCAGTTCTCCAAGTTTCACTCCGTCACGAATATTGCGCATCAAGTGCGGTGCCAGTGACATGTTTTCCATTCCACCGGCGGCGATTGCTTGAGCGTCGCCACAGCGAATTGCCTGATCGGCGATCATGACGGCTTTGAGTCCCGAACCGCAGACTTTATTGACGGTCAGAGCGGGGATGGTCGAGGCGAATCCGGCTTTCAATGCGGCTTGGCGAGCCGGAGCCTGGCCCACACCGGCCTGGAGCACGTTGCCCATGATCACTTCGTCAAACTGGTCAAAGTTCAGCCCGCTGCGTTCGACGGCGGACTTCAAAGCGTAGCCACCCAATTCAGGTGCTGCCACGCGAGCCAAAGAACCTCGAAACGAACCAATTGGGGTGCGAGCCCCCGCTACGATATAGGAATTAGACATTTTCAACCTTTATTTTCAGGTGCTTTTCCGGCCAAAGTTGCCCGAAGCCAGCAGCAAATTGTTCAAAAACTACTCGGCAAATTCGCCCGCAAATCGGTAACTGCAGTTCGAGATCCACAGATCGAGTAATGCAGTTGGCGGCGCGGGCGATTCGCTTGTCCGGTGGAATAGCCCAATTTAAGCCAACACGACCTTTTTACCAATGACCGTTTGTGGTTTCTGAGACTCGCTTACACGTTGCGTTCGGGATTTTATTGACGATAATTTGAGCATCAAAATTTACCAATCAAAACTTGTAAATATTCGAGCGACTTATGGCCACATTGACCGAACTGGAAAAGAAACAAATTGCCCAGGCAGAGGAAATTTTGTTCTCGGGCGAAGACAAAGAGGGCTTTTGCAAAGACCTGTTCTTCGGAAAATTCCGCGAAGAATCAATCATGCCCTTTCCCGAGTTGTCTGCTCAAGCTGAAAAATTGGGCGATGAGATGTTGGAGCAAGTACAAAAGTACTGCGACGACAGCATTGATCCCGATGCCATCGATCGTAACGCGATGATTCCAGATGACGTCGTGCGTGGCCTTGGTGACATCGGTGTGCTGGGGATGACGATCAAGCCCGAGTACGGTGGCAAGGGCATGAGCCAAATGAATTATTGTCGAGTGATGGAAATCATCGGCGGCCATTGTGCTTCAACTGCTGTGTTTGTGAACGCTCATCACTCGATCGGCTTGCGAGCTCTCGAATTGTTTGGCAGCGATGATCAGAAACAACAATGGATGGGACCACTTGCTCGTGGCGAACAAACCGCAGCGTTTGCACTGACTGAACCGCAGGCCGGTTCGGACGCCGGCAATGTGCGAACTCTGGCTCAACCCACTGAAGATGGCGAAGGCTACATCATCAATGGAGAGAAACGCTGGATCACCAACGGTGGAATCGCTAACGTGCTGACCCTGATGGCTCGCACACCGGATGCGGCAGATCCAGATGGCAAGATCACCGCGTTTCTGGTTACGCCCGACATGAAAGGTTTTGAAGTTCTGGAAGAACGCATGGAGAAGTGCGGGATTCGCGGCACCGCCACCGGGCGAATGAAGTTCACTGACATGTATGTGCCAAAGGAAAACATTCTGGGGCCGCTCGGCAAAGGTTTACGAGTGGCTTTGACCGTGTTGGATTTTGGCCGTACGACGTTCGGGGCAAGTTGTACCGGGGCTGCCAAATTCTGTGTTGAAAGAATGGTGCATCGAGCCAACAATCGTATCCAGTTTGGTAAAAACCTGGGCGAATTTGAGCTGGTTCAAAAAATGATCGCCGAGGCAGCCGCCGATACATATGCGATGGAGAGCGCTACCAACCATTGTGCCGCACTGATCGACAGTGGAGCGGAAGATTTCATGGTGGAGACTGCCGCTTTGAAGGTCTTTTCCAGCGATATGCTGTGGAGAATCGTTAACGATTGTTTGCAAGTCTGGGGTGGCAAGGGCTTTTTCACTGACCAGCCTTTCGAACGGATGATGCGAGACGCTCGCTTGAACATGATCGGCGAAGGTGCCAACGATGTTCTACGTTGTTTCGTGGCAGCCGTGGGCTTGAGACACTTGGGCAAGGACATGGAAAGCGTCGCCAAGAAGCCTTGGACAGCTTTCAAACTGCTGCGTAATCCGTCGGCCAATGTGCCGGTCAAACATGAGCACTTGCGATACTTTGGACGCCAGCTTGGCAAACAGATTGGGCGTTTCGCCTGGGCTTGTGAAGTTCAACTGGTCAAACACCGCGAAGCCATTATCAACCAACAGTTTGTGCAGGCTCGGTTGGGTGATATCGCTACCGAATTGTTTGTTGCCAGTTGCGTCTATTCACGGTTGACTGCTCTGATGGTCAATGGAACCATCGACGAATTAACAAAGATGAAAGAGTATCGAACTGGAACGCTGTATTTGCGTATGGCTCGCCGTCGCAATCGTGTTCGGTTCGAGGAATTAAGTGCCAACTTTGATGATGACAAAATCTCAGTGGCAAAAGACTGGCTTGATCACGACTTCAGTGAGGAATAAATCGCTTTAATGAGTTGGCAAAAATTAATAGACGAGTTTCGTTCACAGCGTGATCAAATCGAGTTGGGTGGTGGTCAAAAATCAATTGACCGCCAACACAAAAAAGGACGCTTCACCGCGCGAGAACGCATCGCCAAACTAATCGATGACAACAGCCCTTGGCTGGAAGTCGGTTTGTGGGCGGGGTTCGGCATGTACGAAGAGTGGGGCGGTGCGCCTTCAGCCAGCGTGATTTGCGGAGTGGCCAGAATTGAAGGTCGGCAAGTCATGGTGATCGCCAACGATGCGACGACCAAAGCCGGTGCCTTTTTCCCGATGACTTGTAAAAAAGTTTTGCGGGCACAGCGGATTGCCATGCATTGCCATATGCCATTGCTGTATCTGGTGGACTCGGCCGGCGTGTTTCTGCCTTTGCAGGACGAAATTTTCCCCGATGAAGATGACTTCGGGCGGATCTTTCGCAACAACTCGGTGATCTCTGCTTTGGGAATTCCCCAAATCGCTGCCATCATGGGAAATTGTGTGGCAGGAGGCGGTTACTTGCCGGTGCTTTGCGACAAACTGGTGATGACTGAAGGATCAGGCCTCTATCTGGCCGGTCCCGCTTTGGTGAAAAGTGCAATCGGGCAGGAAGTTTCCCACGAGGATCTTGGTGGGGCTGAAATGCATGCCAGTATCAGCGGCACCATCGACTATCGCGAAAAAGATGAAGATGCTGCGATCAAGCGAGTCAAAAGTCTGGTGGCGGCTCTGCCCGAGACCAATCGAGACTCGAGATACCGTCGAGGCGAATTTAAGGATCTGGCCGATCAGACACAGGCTCGTGAAATTGTGCCGGTCGATCCGCAGCAGCGCTACGACGTAAAAGATTTAATCAATCTAATCACTGATCCCGACAGCTTTGATGAATACAAAGCCGAATATGGTCAAACAATCGTCTGCGGTTACGCAAAGATCGGCGGCTTCCAAGTTGGAATCGTCGCCAACCAGCGGACAGCCGTGATGACCAAAAAGGAAGGGATGCAATTCGGCGGCGTGATCTACCATGACAGCGCCGACAAAGAAGCTCGCTTCATCATGGAT
>CAZOXC010000350.1:0-4423 GCA_964583205.1 uncultured Pirellulaceae bacterium
CAACGAAACAATAAACCAATGCCGTCTTAATAATTGAATGAATTGCATAAACGACTTGGAACAAGGCGGGAGAGATCGAGGTTATATTTATACCATGACCAACTACTCGATTGCTAGCTAAACTCAATCGCACTTTCTTAACAATTCACAGCCACCTAGAATCGCCGCACTTTTTCCAGAGAATTTTATGCTTCGATATTTGACAGCCGGTGAATCGCATGGCAAAGCCCTGGTGGCTTTGATTGATGGCTTTCCGGCTGGACTTAAAATTGACGAAGCGATGGTTAATGCCGAACTGAAACGCCGACAGGGTGGATACGGTCGTGGCGGTCGGCAAAAGCTCGAGTCGGACAAAATCGAATTGCTGTCGGGGACCTGGCAAGGTGAATCGCTGGGCAGTCCTATCAGTTTTCAAATCGTGAACAACGATTACAAATTGGAACGACTCAAAGAACTGCCGCGACCTCGCCCCGGTCACGGCGACTTGAGCGGCTCCATCAAATACCTCAGCTCAATTCGAGGCATCCTGGAACGCGCCAGCGCCAGAGAAACCGCAGCTCGAGTCGCCGCGGGTGCAATTGCCGAACAGCTTTTACAAAAGTTTGATCTTGTCTCTGCCGGGTATGTTGTTCAAGTCGGCAAATTGGAATTGCCGGCCCCTGAATCAATCAGCATTTCAGATCTCATTCAACTCCGCGACAAAAGTTGTATTTATTCGCCCTGCCCTGACCGCGACGACGAGGTCAAATCATTGATCGATCAAATCACGTCGGATGGTGATACGTTAGGCGGCATTATCGAAGTTCAGGTCACCGGAGTACCCTTTGGACTGGGCTCGCATACTCAATGGGATAAAAAACTCGACGGGCGACTGGCACAGGCCGTGATGAGCATCCAGGCGATTAAGGGTGTCGAAATTGGAATGGGATTTGAATGCGGTCGCCGGCCGGGTAGCCAGGTCCACGACCCGATCAACTACAGCCAGAGCGAACAGGATTCAGCAACTCTTGGCTACCAGCGACCCACCAACAACGCCGGTGGCATCGAAGCCGGGATGACCAACGGACAACCGATCGTGGTTCGCGCCGCGATGAAACCAATCAGTACTTTGAGAAAACCACTGGACTCGATTCTTATGGATTCGAAAGAATCGAATCGAGCCAGCTATGAGCGTAGCGACGTCTGCGCGATCGCAGCTGCCAGCGTGATTGTGCAAAACGTCGTAGCGTTCGAAGTAGCCGCTGCCTTTGTGGAAAAATTTGGTGGAGATTCAATCGCAGAAATCGATGCTCGATTGAAGTCCTTCAACCAACTTGCTCGCCAAAAGTAGCTGTACAGCAGAACAACAGACCTGCGAACCGGACGGAACCGGCTCGCTCAGACACCGTTTTAGAACAAGGATGTTCCCATGAGTGACCCGTTGCGTCGACGAGTCTGTCGAATCGTCTTTCTCTTGATTTGCATCCTGCCCACGGCGATTGCGCTCAAATGGATCTTGACTCCACCTACCATAACGCAGTGGGAGAGCCAGCTTAAAAACCAAACTGGACTGGCCGCCAACGTGCGCGATGTCAAAACACCTTTGCCTCAAGAAACCGTTTTGGACGGCGTTCAGCTTACGGTCAGCGAAGAGACCGATCCGGTGGAACTGGGTGCAGTCACCATTTCCAACACCGAGCGGTTAAAGCTGATCTTTGTTCAGAGTTTCAAGACCACCAACAACGGACTGGCGGAAATCGCCGAGCGACTCTATCGCCAGGTGTCGGAACCGCCTTTTCCTGTTCGCCCTTTCCGAGTCGTTGTGGGGCAAGCTCAAATTGCCGCCGAAAACATCAATGGCAGCCCGATCGTCCAACCCATTCATGGACTGACGATTGACGTCCAGGCGACCGATTCGAATTTCGAAGCAACGATCAAGTTCCGTCTGAAAGTCGCGGAAGATGCGCCCGTCGTACAAATCACCTACACCAGGTTGATGCACGCCGCGCCACAGGAAACCTGGACCGTTTTGTCTCAGCAAACGGATCTGCCAACCTGGATGCTGGCCGAAATCATTCCACAACTTAAGTGCCTGGGCACCGCCGCTTTGTTTGAAGGCTCGATTCGGTTGACGCGTTCTGATCAACAATGGGACGGCACCGTTTCCGGCGATCTGCGAAATGTGGACTTGTACCACCTGGTGCAGGTTCCATTCAAACAAACGGCCTTGGGTTCCTTGAACATGCGAATTCGAGATTGCCAGTTTGTGGATGGTCGAGTGGAAATTCTGGATGGAACGGTAACCAGTACGGGCGGCCAGTTGAGCAAGGAACTGTTGAATTCATTTGCGGAAAATTTTTCACTGGGTATGCCACCGTTTGGCGACCAGCAATTTGCGCTGGACTACGGATCGATGCAGTTCGACTTTAAGATTCAACATGAATTGATCAACTTCAATGGCGACCAGCATGGCACCCTTCTGTACGCGCCCAACCGGGATCAAATCCTGCTGACGAACCAGAGTTCCTGGTTCCCGGTAAGCTGGCTGGTCAAAGCGCTGGGTGGCAAGTCTGAACCCTCGGTGCCACTGTCGACTCGAAGCCTGTCTCGCTATTTGCGGATGCCGGCCGAAGATCAAGCAGGCAGCAGCGAAGTTCCCTTTATCAGCGAGGGCAACCGCTCGCCCACGCAAACGTTCTTTCAATAGACAAACCCACAGCTTACTCGTGCCTGAGCGCTTCGATGGGGTCCAGTTGAGCTGCGCGGTTTGCCGGGTACAGACCGAATAGAACGCCAACCAAAACTGCGATCCCAAACGCAATCGGAATCGAGATCGGCACAATCACGGGCACCGTGTCCATCACGGCCGGAGGTAATTGAGAAAACTGCTCGGGAAACCACTGGCTCAACAAATTCTTCAGCCAAACCACAATCGCCGGGCAAGCCAGTCCTCCGAAGATTCCCAGCAGACCGCCCATGATCGAAAGCACAATGGTTTCCACCAGGAATTGCATCACGATGGCTCGCCGGTTAGCACCCAGCGCGCGACGGATTCCGATTTCTCGAGTCCGCTCGGTCACAGTCGCCAGCATGATATTCATAATGCCGATCCCGCCGACAACCAGCGAAATTGCCGCGATCAGTCCCATGAATGTCATGAACAGCAGGCGAGTCGTTCTGGCTTGCTCCAGCAACTCCAGCGGCGTCACGATCGAATAGTCCTGCACTTCATGTCGAGTCTTCATCACGGTTTCAATCGCATCAGCGGTCGAAAGCACTTCGCTCATATCGCGAACCTTGAAGGTCACTTGACTGAGTTCCACCACCTCGTTGGTACGAGTCCCCGCGCTGCGTTCCATGGTCCAGTCGCCGATCCGCTGCCAGAAAGTGGTGATTGGCACGTACACGTCATCGGTAAAATCCTGCGCTTCCAGTGAACTACCGACCGCAGCCATGACGCCTCGCGACTTCATCACCCCGACTACTCGATAAGGCGTTTCCCGGATGCTGATGATTTTGTCAAGCGGCGGCGAGGTGGGAAACAAGCGATCGGCAAGCTCTCGGGACAAAACGCAAACATTGTTCTTCTGTTCAACATCAATCTCGTTCAGGAACCGCCCTTCCGCCCACTCCAGTTTCATCACGTTGTCGTAATCCGGTGTGCAGCCGATCAAGTGCACGTGCATGTCGTAGGGGCCGTAGTGCAACTCCCGTTTGGCATCGCGAATTTGCAAGGCCCTGTCAATTGATTCAAGCGTCTCTTCCAGCGCATCGAAGTCGTCTCGTGTCACGCCATAAATCGCCATCGAGCTGGTGTCCAACTCGCCCTCGGTCACAGGCTTAACGCTGCGCAGAATAATGTTGTTGGTTCCCAGGTCTTCGATCTGCTGCTGGACTCGCTGAGAAATCCCTTCGCCGATTGCCAACAACCAGATCACACTGGCTATGCCGATAAAGATACCAAGCACCGTCAAGCCCGACCGCATGGGGTGCAGCAGCAGGCTCTTGACACCCAGTCGCCAGATTGTGGGACGCAGTAAGAACATGATTGGGAATCAGGTGCCCTCAACAAGGGCATCGTCTTCAGATTCTGATTCCGATTCCGATTGTTCTTCGAAACGATCTGGATCAATCAGAACTTCTTCTCCTTCCGACACGCCGGAAAGAATGATCACGAACGCGTCATTGAAGTTTCCGATTTCGACTTCGCGCAGTTCAACATCGTCGTCCCTTTTCACGTAAACGAAGCGCGAGTTTCCTCGGTTGACCAGAGATGACAGGGGGACCTGAAGTTGATCTTCCTGTCGGTCCACAAAAATTTCGACTTTGGCTCGCAAGCCTGGTCGAACTTCCTCAGTGACTTCGACGACTTCAACAAAGACTTCGTATTCAATGGGGGCTTGATACCAGCGTCTGGGCAAGGGGAACGCGGCCACCTTGCGTA
>CAZOXC010000351.1:0-4411 GCA_964583205.1 uncultured Pirellulaceae bacterium
TTGGTCACTCGCAATAAATTTTCGTACCAATCGTTGTGTTTTTCACCGTTGAACTTGATTACATGGGGCAGCATCACGCCGACCGCCTGGCCATGCGAGGTCCCGAATGCGGCGGTTAACGGGTTGGCCAGGGCATGGCTGGCACCCAACATCGAATTTTCGATGGCGACTCCACAATACGCTGCGCCCAATTGCATGCCGGCTCGAGCTTCGACATCATCCGGATTGTCCAGAACCCGCTGAAAATTCATTGATAACAACCTCCAAGCCTCCGCGCTAAAGTGCAGCGATGCCGGGTTGCGGGTGGTCGTGACGTAAGTTTCCAGTGCGTGCGACAAAGCATCGACACCCGACAATGCAGTGACTTCACGTGGCTGAGTCAAAGTCAGGTTCGGATCCAGTAGCGCGACCTTACAGGATGCTCGTTTATCTCCGCAGGCCATCTTCGCGTGAGTGTGCTCGTCACTGATCAAGGCGAACGACTGCATTTCGCTGCCTGTCCCGGCGGTCGTAGGAACCGCGATCATCGGCAGCATGTCGGCGGTCGCTTTGCCGACTCCCCAATAGTCTTTCATTTCGCCGCCGCAGGAGTACAGAAAGTTGACGCCCTTGGCACAGTCCATCGAACTTCCACCTCCCAGACCCACCAGCAGGTCCGGTTTGAATGCCTTGGCAACTTCCAGTCCGGCGGCTACATCTCTGGTTGTCGGATTTTCCTGAGCCTGGCCAAACAGTTCGGTCGTCATGCCGGCTCGCTTCAGCGACAAAATACCCCGATCCACATGACCGGCTTTGACAATTCCGGGATCGCTGACTACCAGAACACGTTGACAGCCCAGTTCTTCCGCCAGGTCTCCCAGACGGTCGATTGCGCCGTAGCCAAACACGATGCGTGTGCGAAGTTGAAAATCGAATGGTGTCATGCGGTTGCCGCGACCTCGTGAGTAGTCTGGTAGGCACGCGAGCGAAACAGGAACTCGATCAAGTTCCCTTCGTGCGGTTGCAGCCAGTTCAGTCGATTGGTTGGTATGGGTCCGATATTCAATCGGTCGATGTTGGTCGCCTGTCCCAGTTGGTCGATCCAGTTCTGGTCGTTCGTGACGGCTGTTCCCACAAGTGTGTAGTTGATCTTTTTCAACATTTGCTCCTGCGGACAGTCAACAACCGACACAAAGGGAAACATGTACTCCTTGCTGACGACCTGCCGATCAGGCGAATCGCTATGAACTACGGTTGGTCGGAGATAGCTGCAGCGTTCTTTTTCCACCAGTCGGTCGCCAAAGCCGGCTGTCATGTCGGTGACTCCCGACTCGGCCAAATCCTGCTCGATCATGTTGTTGATGGCCGGACCCACACCCTCAGTCGTGAACGCGGCCAGGCTGGCGTCCGGATCTGCGGGCGGCAGGGCTTCGGTAGGCCCGATTTTTTCAGCGATCGCAGCAGCGATTTCTTTACCATGCCGCGGAGCCCAGATGCTGCTGCAGTTAATACAACTGCGCCCGCCATTGATGAAGACACTTTCTACCATCTGGTCCAGGAAGGATTCCCATTGATCGATTTGATCTTCGCCAATCAGAATTTTCGAGAAGCCCGGACCGTGTACTTGCACGCCCGGATTGCCAGCGTACTGATCAATCGTTTTCTGACTGCCAAAAATCATACTGCGATTGCAATGAGTGAGAATCGTGGAGCCGACATCGTGTCCGCCGGGATAAAGAGAAATCACTTCTGGTGGAATGCCGGCTTCGGCGAACGCCGCCGCGACTCGATAGGCCGTCCAGGGTTCGGACGAGCCCGGTTTCAGCACCAGACCCATTTGCAACGGTATGACGGGCAGCCACAAAGTGTGCACGCCTGGCGAATTCGATGGCAAAACTGCGCCCAGTACCGGCGTCTGAGGCTGGAAGCTGACGACCACTCCACGCTGCTCGATTCCAAATCCTTGAGTCAGAATGTCCAAGTCCAATCCGCGAGTTAACGCGTCGAGAATCTGCGGCATGTTGCGCAACACGAAACAATTTTTCGTCATGTTGGCTCGACACATGTGCTCGGGGAGTCCAGTCGAGGCCGATTGATGGTGCACAAATTCGTCTGGCGTTTGAGTTCCGTCTCCCAGCGGCAGCGTTTCGTTTTCGAACAAGTCAGCTGCTCGCGAAACCTTCTCCATCAGTTCGGTGCAAGTAAAATCGCGCAACAGGTCACGAGCTCGCTGAGCCTGACGCATGTCGCGAGCGACCAACCCACCGTTGGCCTGGCTGACCCGAGCGATCGGTTCGCCCGTCAGAAAATGCACCACATCGTCAGTCTCCAGGGACTCGTAAGGTTTCCCCCAGCGGATTACAGGTATGTTCAGCATGCTTGATAAATCAATTTTCGTTTGATGTAGATGAAGTTGAAAAGATGAATTGTGTTATGAAAAAAGTGTTTTCGGCCCAGTCAGTTGACCAATAAGTTGCCCCGGCGAGTTTCAGCTTAGTAGACTCCAACGGTCGTTGATGAAGCCAGTTCGTGAAACGGTCGCACTCCGCTGACGCCATCCCAGGGATACGTTTCAAAGGGTGCTTCGCGTTCGCCTTCATCACGTTCCAGGAATCCGGGTACGAAGAACTCTTTGGTCAGAGTTGTCAATTTGACTCGACCAGTTTCGCCGTATCCCACGACCGAATTTGGATCGTCAAAACTGACGACTTCCGTGACGGCTCGCGGTTGCGGGGCGTAGTAACTGATTTTGAATTTGTCATCGGGAGTCACGAGTTTACTGCAAGCCAGTCCCATCAGCGTATTTCCGTAAGTCGGCGTCATATAGATGCCGCTTTGCTCAGGCATGCCGCCAAACAACTCTTCGACTGCATAGCGAGTCCACTGAGGTGTAAATTCGGTTCCACCTGAAAAGATGCCGGTGACGCCTGTTTCTTTCAAGCTGGTCCCACGTTCTTCAAGTTCCAGGCAGAGCGATTCCAATAATTTGGGAGTCGCAAACATACATTTGATATCATGGCCGGCGGTCAAAATGGTGACTGCCTGGTCAATGCAGTGTTTCTTGTAGGCTTCCAGGTGCTCCATCCAGCCTTTCTTGATCAATTTGACCACCCAGCGAGGATCCAGGTCGATGCAGAAACAGATACCGCCTCGATACTGGCAAAGGTGCTCGACCGCCAGCCGCAGTCGCCGAGGTCCCGACGGCCCCAGCATCAGCCAATTGGAATTGCGGGGAAAATATTGGTCTGGCAGTGTGTCACTGAACATTTCGTAGTCGATTCGGAAGTCGTCAACGACCACTCGACTCTTGGGGATTCCGGTGGTGCCGCCAGTTTCGAACACGTAGGTTGGCCGATCGGCATAGGCTTTGGGGCGCCAGCGTTCTACCGGTCCGCCGCGCAGCCACTCGTCTTCAAACAGGGGAAACTTCTTCAAGTCGTCATAGCATTTGACTTCGGTCAGCGGATCAAAATTTAATTCGGATTTTTTTTGCAACCAGAACGGGCAACCGGTTTCATCGCTGAAGTGCCAGTTCACGATTTCGACGGTGTGCTGATCAAGTGCTGCTTTGGCTTGTGCCGCCAGTTGGTCGATGTTGGTGTCGGTCGTTGACATGGAGAGACCTGAAATAGCTTTGGGTTGATAGTGGAGCCAGAATCCAGCGATTCAGTTTACCGCTGAGAGGGATTGAATTTAACCTCGCACACCCGATCGGGTTGCGGTTTCCGCGATAATTAACTGCCAGGAATTCGTCCCCGCCAGCCGGACGGGGCAAGATTTACGGGTGGACGCGATTTTCCCGGAGCAGAATGGCCTGGTCGGAGAATGGGGCTTGCGCCGGATCGGCTGCGAGAATTCGTTCAGGACTCAGTTGTTTTCCGGACCAGTTTCGCCGTCTTCAAGGCCGCGCAAGTGATTGTGTAGATAGTTGGCTCGCTCGCGATTGCGATGAGCGGTATCCAGTTCGCAGCCGTTGAGCTTCTGCAAGTGCGCTGGTTGGGTGTGGATAAACAGCTTGTTCAGCATGGGGATTTCCAGATCACCGATCAAACCCAGGTTGACACCCATGCGGACCTTGGAGAGCAAGTGCATGGTTTCTTCGCTGGAAATTTGTTGAGCGTTCTGCAAGGTCCCGTAGGCACGACTGACTTGATCAAACAGATCGTGCTGACTTTCCTGGACCAGGAAATCTCGCGCTTTGCGTTCATAGCTGATCACGGCTGGAACGGCATCGGCGACCTGCTTGATCAATTCCGACTCGCTCTTGCCCAGCGTGATCTGGTTGCTGATCTGATAGAAGTCGCCCATCGCCTGCGAGCCCTCGCCATACAGACCTCGCACAGCCAGGTTGATTTTTTGCAGGGCTCGGAAGACCTTTTCAATTTGCCGAGTATCCACCAGTGCAGGCAAGTGCACCATCACACTCACACGC
>CAZOXC010000352.1:0-4393 GCA_964583205.1 uncultured Pirellulaceae bacterium
AACGGGCCAAAGGTCCAACAGTTTATCTAGCCCAGGGTGAAGCCCTGGGTATACCGCGCAACAACATCAAAGGGCCAAAGGTCCGGCAATTAATTCATCCATTGCCAAGCAACTCAAATAACGGCCGGACCTTCGGCCCTACACCTGCGGTGCGAATTGGTTCCCAGGGCTTCACCCTGGGCTAAAAAAACGGCCGGGGCCTTGCCCCTAAAAAACACCATCAAGTACCGACCCTGCTCTTACCTCTAAAACCATCGCAAGCCAACTGGGCTCTTGCCGGCAAAAAAACCTGCCAAACACCTGCCAAAGAACCATAACCGCCAGGTCAACAATACGGTCTCTGCCGCAAAGCCTGCACCTTGGCAAATGAACGGGCCAAAGGTCCAACTGAATTTCAAGCCGAAACATATCGGCACAGAATCGACATGCCTTGCCCTCCGCCCACACAGAGCGTGGCCAGTCCCCAGTGATCAGATGACTCGGCGTGCTTCATGCGATCGTGCAAGGTCATCATCAAGCGTAGACCACTTGCGCCCAGTGGATGGCCAAGTGCCATGGCTCCGCCCCAGGAATTAACGATCGATAGATCAATCTCCAAATCCTGCAAACTTGCCAGAACCTGAATTGCAAACGCTTCGTTGATTTCAACCGCCGCCAAATCTTTGGCTGAAATTCCGTTCCGATCAAACAAGATCTTTGTGGCCGGTACCGGGCCCATTCCCATCACATCGGGCGCGACATGCCCAACGGCAACGTCGACAATCTCCAGCCCGCTTTCAATTCCAAGTGACTTGGCTTGATCAAGTTCGCAAACCAATCCACAACAAGCTCCATCAGTCAGCGGTGAACTGGTGGCCGCGGTGACAACTCCGTTTTCATCGAAGGCAGGCTTGAGGCTGGCCATTTTTTCTCGATCCACAGGCACTCGGATAAATTCGTCCCGTTCGACCAACAGCGGCAGGATTTGATTGGAATACAATCCTTTCTCGTAAGCTGCGAATGCCGATTCATGACTCCTGGCGGCCAAGTCTTCCTGTTTTTCACGAGTCACATTCGAGTACTCACGGGCAACTTTTTCCGCAGTGTCGCCGTTCGGTGTGTAAGCGATCGAGCAAGCCTGCTTGATCCTGTCGGACTCGGAAAAGTTAGCGCCTCGACGAGGTATTCGGCTCATGGACTCGACGCCGCCAACCAGAACTCGCTCGCCCCAACCTGATTTAATTCGCGAAGCCGCGATGGCGACCGCTTCCAGTGAACTTGCGCACAAGCGATTTACCGTCGCACCCGGCACTTCCAATCCAGCCCCCAAGGCCACCATTCGTGCCAAATTGTAACCCTGCTCGCCTTCCGGATACGCACAGCCAACAATCGAATCATCGAAGCCAGCGTCCCAGGCTGCCGAGTATTTGGCGCGATGACCATTCAGCAATTCGACCAGCAAATCATCTGGACGAAAATCTTTATAGGCGCCTTTGAATGCTTTCCCAAAAGGTGTGCGGAGTCCCGCAGAAAAAATTGCGCGTTTCAATGTTCAACTATCAAATTCAAGAAGGTTAGTATCAATTCCCAATTGCTCGGCAGTTACGTCTTCGGCAAGTTTGACAACCTTGAACTTGTCGCCAAGCGGTACAAAGATTCCCAGGTCAGAAACAATCGTGTTGACGACTGACTTACCGGTTAGCGGAAGCTGGCATTCAGGTACAATTTTCGCCGCCCCACTCTTCGAAAAGTGAGTCAGCATGACGACGACTTGTTTGGCACCATTCACCAAGTCCATCGCGCCACCCATACCGGCGACTTTTTTGCCGGGGATCATCCAGTTAGCCAGGCTGCCGGCCATATCGACTTCCATGCCACCCAGCACACACATATCGATGTGTCCGCCACGGATCATGCCAAAACTCAGCGCACTGTCAAAGTAACTGGCGCCCTTGCCCACCGAAATGGTTTCCTTGCCGGCGTTGATCAGCGTAGGCGAAACCGTTTCTTTAGTTGGCCTGCCACTAACACCCAGCACTCCATTTTCCGAGTGGATGAACACGTTCTTCTCTTTAGGCATCCGTTCGGCAATCAAGGTCGGCATGCCGATGCCCAGGTTCAAACTGGAACCATCATCGATCATGGTGATAATCTCATCTGCCATGCGTTGCTTGGACCAGCCAACGCGATCTCTGGCTGCTCCAGATTCACTTGTGACACTACTCATCGGTCTTGCCACCTTCCAGACGCTCGCTGATTTTTTGTCGTACCGCTTCGCTGAGTTCCGGACGAACTTCGTGGATTGCGTCGTGAATCATGGCCCGCCGAGTCTCGCGTACGGACCAGCGTTTTTGAGCTTCGGCGCTCAATTTGTACAGCGGGTCGAAGTACAAGAACAGTTCCCTGCCTTTCACACTGGGTGAACGCCACACGGAGATTCCATTTTCGCGATCATAATGTTCGTAAGACGAGACGTGTCGCTTACCACCTCCGGCCGGTGCATCACAAACAAATGTCGGCACATTAAATCCAGCAGTAATCCCTCGCACATGCTTTTCAATTTCGATTCCTTCACCCAAAGTCGTGCGCAAGTGCTCACAACCGGGAACCATGTCGTGAATGTAAACATAGTAAGGCTGAATGTTCATGTACGAGAGCATTTTGGTCAGCCGAATCATCTGCTCGTTGGTGTTGTTCACGCCATCCTGCAACACCGCCTGATTGCGCACGACCACTCCGGCCTCGAACAAGCGTTTCATGGCAAGCTGCGACCAACTGGTCAATTCGACAGCCGACGAGAAGTGCGTATGGATCACGACCTGCTTGCCCATCTCTCGACCGCGTTTGTGAACATCCAGGAAGGCATTCAACCACGCCTCATCGGTAAGAATTTTTTGCGGAAGAATCGCCACGCCCTTGGTTGCATAACGCAGCCGACGGATATTGGGAATGTCCAATAACGTATCACCAATCAGCTTGATGTATTTGGGCGTCAAGTTAAACGCGTCACCACCCGAGATCACAACGTCTTCGATTTCACGGTGATTTCTCAGATACTCGAAAGCCGGTTCCCAATTTTGCGGTTTGGGTCCATAGGTATCCTTGTCGACCGCGTCCGTGGAACCGCCGATGATGCGGCTGCGAGTGCAATAGGAACAGTAGACCGGGCATGTCGTCAGTGGCAAAAACAAAACCTTGTCCGGATAACGATGAGTCAACATCGGCACTGGCGAATCCACATCTTCGTACAACGAGTCGGCCAGATAGTAAGGATGGTCCGGCAACATCTGCGATGCGATTGGCAAAAACTGTTTTCGCAGCGGATCATCGACCGGATTATCCCAATCGATCAAGGCAAACACATAGGGCGTGATCCGGATATTCATCGGAGCGATCTTCATCGCCGCTTCTATGTCATCGATTAGTCCCTGCGAGACTCGCGATTGCAAAACCTCGGTCACCTGCTTCAGGTTTTTGACCGAATTTTTACTTTGCCACAGATGGTTGCCAAAATCTTCCCGAGAAGCTTTTTCCCATGCCGGAATCTGTTGCCAGAATTCGTCGTCACGAAGTTCACGATGGGATAGGTCGGCGTCAGTTCGAACTTGATCAAGCATTTTTCTCTCCTCAATTTCGAGCAACAGTTTGCGATCGTATTGGCGCATGCCAAACGCAAGGCGCTCGTTGGTTCAGCCAGCGATGGATCATTCACCGGCTGCGCAAACTGTCTTTGTGAATCGTATCAGCAAAGGTGGAATTTCCCCAACAGAGTTATCTGCGGAGAATTCGTACACAACAGAAAAGAGGGACCGTTATTCGTCGTAAATCGGGAATTCGATATCGTTTTGATAGAAGCTGCCCTGATAAATTCGCTGTACGAACAGTCCGGGCAGATGCACATTCTCCGCAGCCAGTTCACCCATCGGTACCAGCTTTTCGACTTCCACGATTGTTGTTTTCGCAGCCATCGCCATCAACGGAGAGAAATTTCGAGCAGTTTCCTTGAACCTGAGATTGCCATACTCGTCACCAACCTCTGCCTTTATTATCGCATAATCGGCTTCCAGAGGAAGTTCCAACAGGCAAGGACGGTCAAACTCGCGAATTTCTTTGCCCTCGGCAACCAAAGTTGCGTAGCCCGTAGGCGTGTAAAAACCGCGAATACCCATACCGGCCGCGCGAATACGTTCTGAAAAAGTTCCTTGCGGGACAAGCGTCACTTGGACATCACCATCCAACATCTGCTGTTCCAAATCCGGATTGCCGCCAACGTAAGAACAAGTCGCCTCGGTGATCTGTCGGTTCTTAAGCAGGACCGCCAAACCCCGACCCGAGTTTCCAATGTTGTTGGAAATCGCATGAATGCTTTTGAGTCCCATCTCCGAGATACGGTTGATACTGTTTTCGGGAATTC
>CAZOXC010000353.1:0-4387 GCA_964583205.1 uncultured Pirellulaceae bacterium
AGTCGAGGCTGTGCGATGGCTGGGTCGCCGGTGATCTTCTTCCAGATTTCTCTCATCTCAGGCTTTGCCGGCCGATTCAAAATCACTCCATAAGTGCCTTCATCCGAATGTTGCAAAACCAACAATACGGTTCTTGCCATCACAGTTCCTTCATTGGCAAGCGAGGCGACCAGCAAATTTCCTTGGAGCGAATTCGTCATAAGCGGGACAAAATGTCAGTTCAGGATGGAGTTTCCCTTAGTTAAATGCAACTTGTGTGCCGAAGTTGCTGCACCGTTTAATACGACTTGAACAAGCAAAAAGTTCCCTAGTTCGAATTTTCGGCCTTTTCTTCAGCCGCGCTTTTTCGATGATAATTTGGCAGCAGGTGGGCAGGGCTGGTCCAGTCTTCGCGGCGAGACGAGGACAATTCGGCAAGCCTCAACGGATCGATCCGAGTGAAAAACGCATTCGATAATTCGATAAGTTTCCCGAACAACCGCTCATCGCCACCCACGATCACGGGAACTTGACTGTGTTCCAGTTCTTTACGAGCGATGATTGAGATCTTTGAACTCGGCTGCACTTCCTGTTGAACAACTCGAAATGTCTGTGCGAACACTTCGTTGCGCTGGGCATCCATCACTGAAATCAGTTCGCGAGTCTCGGCCTGCTCCGGGTTTGCCTTGAGCCAACAGTCGGCGATCAGCTCCAGTGTGTTGATGCCGCAGACCTGGCAGCCGATCACATGGGCCAGAGTCTTGGCCACCGTGATTCCAATTCGCAATCCGGTGAAAGATCCAGGGCCAGAACAAGTTGTAATCAAGTCATTTTGCCGAATATCGAGCCCGGCTGACTGATACATTCGCTGGATAGTGGGGACCAATTCTGCGGTCGTTTTTCGATCTGGATCCAGCTGGATTTCGATCTCCTGCAGCGACCTGGAGTCGGGGGATAACTTCAACAAGCCGACAGACGCTTGCCGAAGTGACGTTTCAATTGCCAATATCTGCATCTTTTGCGTGAATTGAATAGAGTTCCCGAAACCAAAATCCGCCAAACACGATCAACTCATCACGTTGCCGAATGGTATCGTCGATTGCAAAAAAACACCTAAAACTCTAAACTAGCGTGCTTTTCATAATTGCACAAACCGTCAATTCACCATCGACCTTTCAGTTCAGCGCTCATGCCCTCCGCAAAACTAGCCTTGATCAGCGACATCCACGGCAACCTGGAAGCGTTGAACGCAGTTCTTAAACACATTGAATCGCAAGGGATCAGCGAAATCTATTGCCTGGGTGATATCATCGGCTATGGACCGAACCCATTGCAGTGCATCGACACAGTGATTTCCAAATGTTCTCGGACGATCCTGGGCAATCACGACCAGGCGGTAATTTTTGATCCAGATGGATTCAATCCCGTCGCGCTCAAGGCAATCTATTGGACTCGCGATCAGATGGAGGCCAACGTAGGCGGTCCTCAAGCTTCCGATCGACGCTGGGACTTTATTGGCGAGCTACCACGTCGTCACGACGAAGGAAGATTCCTGTTCGTTCATGGCTCACCGCGCGACCCTACCAACGAGTACGTATTTCCTGAATTCATTTATGACCGGGATCGGCTGGACAACTTGACCAAGCGATTCGAGCAGTATTGTTTTCACGGTCACACGCATATTCCTGGAATCATTACCGAAAGCGGAACTTTCAAGACTCCAGAGGACATGGAATATCACTATCGATTAACATCAGAAAAAACGTTGATTAACGTTGGATCGGTTGGGCAGCCTCGTGATGAAGATTCACGCTCCTGTTATGTGACCCTGGACAAAGAAGAAGAAGTGATCGAATATCATCGAGTCGAGTATGATATCGAAACCACCCGACAGAAAATTTATGACATCCCTGACCTCGACAACATGTTGGGTGATCGATTGACTCGGGGCAATTAACAATAATTTCCAGTAGAAGTGACCAAGTTGACACGCCGCGCCATCATCTCGGATATTCATGGAAACCTGGAAGCACTTCAGGCCGTTCTCAAAGATATCGAATCCCAAAGGGTCGACGATATTTACTGCCTGGGAGACGTAGTGGGCTACGGTCCCAATCCTTGCGAGTGCGTTGACACTTGTTTTGATTTCAAACTCTGCCTGTTGGGCAACCACGATAACGGAGCGCTGTTTGACCCGGAAGGCTTCAGTTCAGGCGCAGAAAAGGCAATCTTCTGGACTCGGTCTCAATTGGAGAACGGTGATTCAGTCAATGGACGGAAACGCTGGAACTTCCTGGCTCGCCTGCCTCGAACTGTCCGCGAAGGCGATTTCATGTTCGTTCACGGCTCGCCACGCAGCCCACTCAATGAATATGTTTTTCCGGAAGATGTGTACAACGAGCGGAAGATGAGCCGAATCTTTGGCTACATTCAAAAATACTGCTTCCAGGGACACACCCACGTTCCCGGCGTATTCACTGAAAAATGCCGCTATCTGTCGCCTCTCGAAATCGACTACCGTTATCGGCTTGGCGAGGAACGAGTGATGATAAACGTGGGATCTGTGGGCCAGCCTCGCGACAGCAATCCGGACAGTTGCTATGTGATCGTCGACGACCTGGAAGTCGAATTTCGTCGAGTAGACTATCCTCGCGAAGATACTCGCCAGAAGATTCTGGCGATTCCTGAGCTGGATGATTTCCTGGGTGACCGCCTTTTGGAAGGGCGTTAGCTTGAAGCCGGTGTTCTGGTCGAGTTCCGGATTTATCGGATGCTCTGCCAAACCCAATAAAAGGCACCCAAAATCAAAATTCACCGTCCAGATACTCGGACTCCCCTTCCAAAAAAAGCCGATAGATCGACAATAACGGCAGGCAATATGCGAAATTCTAAATGTCTGTGTCGGTTCTCAATGGACCGAATTGCGACTTGACCATCACGCACTGGCCAAATCTTTGGCTCGGAACGTGACTGGTATCCTGGCCCAACTGAAGTTCATGGGCCAAATGAAGTCGAGAAACTCGCAGGCCGCTTCTATTTGTCGAGTTCCTGCGTACTGATTTTTCAAGGCACGGTTTGGTGGAAAGAAAAACTGGTTCTTTTTTTGTGTTTGCAACCCTGATATTCCTGGGGTTGATTCTGGTGCGCAGCTTCTTCCCACCCCAGGAGCAAGAAATTGCTGATGCGGGACTGGCAGCCGACGCCAATTCAACAGAACTGGTAGATCCCGCCGTTCAGGATCAAGATCCGGACTCAGACTCGGACTCGGACTCGGACTCGTCGACTTCATCCGACTCAACAGACAACAACTCTTCAACTGAATCCAATTCTGACACAAACGAAAACGCACCCACAGTAACTTCGAAATTCGATTTTGACCAACTTCAGCCGCAAGAATTCTTCACGATCGGCCAATTGGACTCCAGCGGTAGTCACAAAAACCTGGTCACACTCAGCAGCCGAGGCGGAACCGTTCGGCGAGTTGAATTGAATGATCGAAGAAAAAACGGCAATCTGCTTTATCGCGACCTGGAATATGAAGCCGCGTACATCGGGCAACTCGAACTGACTTCACCGAATTCCAACAACGGCGCAACGATTAATGTTGTCGGTCCCGGAACACCCGCCCAACTGGCTGGACTGCAAGTCGGTGATGTAATCAATTCAGTCGATAACGAGCCCGTCGGTTCACCTGAACAGTTCTACGAATTGCTGGCCAACATCAAAGCCGGTGAATCCATCGGCCTCGGATTTTCCCGCGACGGCAACAATCAATCCGCGACAATCGAATCAACTCGAGCTCCACTTCAGGTAATTCTTCCGATCTCGGAAGAACTGGAACTTGCCGGGCCCGCCGCTCTGAATTCCTTTCAAGTCACTCTTAACTACCCCGATTCCGTAAATGATTGGCCGGAAATTGATCAGGCGCTTCGATTTGGCAACTGGGATGCTGAAGTTGTCAGCGAAAATGAAGTGCGTTTCAAAAAGACTGTCAGCAAGGCACTTTTGAACAAATTCGGACTCGACGGTCCGCTGGAAATCATCAAGACCTTTCGAGCAATTTCGCGGGATTCAGCCGGGATCGAAAGCGATATTCATGCCAATCATTTTATGATGGATATCGAATTAAGGAATCTGGCAGCGGAAGCTCAAAAACTAAACCTGCAATTAGTCGGCCCAACTGGCACAACGACTGAAGGCTGGTGGTATCAAAACAAAATTCATGGACGTCAGACGGCTCTGTTCTATACCGCCGGTGCTCGCGATGTGATCGTTGGGCGCTCGGGCGACGACTATTCTTTCTGGGGCGGACCGGAAATCATCAAAGCTGCGGATTCCAATGAGTTCGTCTCGGTAATCGATCCGATTTATGCGGCCAGTGAAAGACGGTTGACTTACGCTGCGGTCG
>CAZOXC010000354.1:0-4379 GCA_964583205.1 uncultured Pirellulaceae bacterium
GAATCATCGGTCGACGATGGTGGCGCTTCCAATGATGAAAGCGAGAACCTGCGATTTGAAGTGGAACGTATCTCGGATCGCCTCAATTTCATGGAATCGGTCGCCGATCTCTACAAAATTGCCGCGACCATGGTGCCGATTTCCAAACTAAAAGAGTGGCCAGCCGACATCCGCGCTGAACTGGTCGAAAAACAAAAGCAATTTGCGACTCGCTGGGCAGCCCACGCCGAACAAACTGAATTGGCGATTGCCGAACTCACAACCGCCGTTGAAAAACTCAATATCGCCACACCTCGCGCCGATCAGTTTTCAATGATCGAATACGATCGACTGAGGCATCTGCGAGACTCGCTGCTTGAGCACACCATTACGCTGGCAGTTGATTTTGCAAACGCGAAACGCATGTTGCGAGCCTGGTCGCTGGCACTCGCGGCTGTCGATAACGATGAGGACTCGCAACCCGATTCCGTCGATCCAATTACCGAGTTGTTTGCACATATTTTTGCCGATGATCGACAGAAAGTGAAAAGCCGTTTTGAGTCGGTCGTTGAACTGCTGGCAGAACTACCGATTCTGTATGTGCCCTTGGCGAAGGGTGGCAAATGCCGACAGGTTCGCGAGGTTCGAATTCTGCAGTGTGCCGTCGGCGAGCTACTGGATTGCCTGCCGCGACTGGGCCTGTTTCAGGAAGGCTACGATCTTACTCAACTCATTTTGCTAATGGAGCGAAATCAGAAAGCTCGCAATGGAGCGGTAACCGAATTCGATGAGCTGTTTCGAATTTCGTTTTCTTCGATGGTCGAGTCTCTGATTCGGTCCTCAGAAAAATTGAAAGTGCACCTGATTGAGTCCAAACAGGCAGGCAAACGGGAAGCTGGTGAACAAGCTGAATCGGCGCTGTTCGATTGCCTGGAGATGCTGACCGAATCCATGTTGATGATCTGGTTGTCGCACAGCCGGACGTTGAGATTGACCGTATTGGAACGAGTTGCCGAAAAACGCAACTGGGAAAAACTCAAAACGTTCATTGAGACGTACGGTGAAAACCTGCTGACCCAGACCTTCCTTAACCTTGCCAACGTTCGCTCGATCCTCCACCAGGGTGTCGATCAATGGCTTGACCAGATGGCTGAGGAAGCTGATTCTGAACGAATCAAACTGTTCAGATTGCTGGGACAGGAATGTCCTCGTGAAGAAGCGATTGCCCAACTCACTACCATCCTGGAAACGATCCACGAAAACTTTGTCGAGTATCGCGACTTCAATGCGACAACGACGCAATCGGATCGCGGCGAGTTGCTGTATACGTTGATCGACTTCCTGCGATTACGAACAAAATACGATCGAGTATGTTGGCACCTCAAACCAGTCATTTGGGCGCACGAAACGCTGGTGCAGAGCAAGCAATCCAAAGTAGCTCGCTTATGGCGACGCTCATTGACTGAGCGAGTCGGCACTGAGGCCGACAAGTTCGTCGAGAAGTACGATAAGCTGCGCAAACACTATTCCATGGAAATGGCGTCAATCAAGGATCGACTCAGCGAAAAATTCGTTCATCCAATGCAAGTCGATCGTCTTTGCTCGCTGGTTGAATCCGCAATGGTCGATCCTGACAGCCATCACTCGCAACGGATTTTTGACTTGATCGAACACCAAACCGACTCCATCGCCAATCGACCCAACGGATCCGGTGTCGATTTACCAGCTTGGATTATCGCGTTGAGCGACGAGGTGGACCGAGTGGCAGAAAAACAGATCACCGGACAACCTGATCCACAGCCGCTGGTTCTAACCTCGCCTTCTGAGATCAAAGAATTACGAAGTCAAATCGAACAGTTGCCCCGCCGACCTGGGGACTAGACGGCTTGGACGCTGATGGTTGATTTCTCGAATCCCCAGATCGTCGAATCATGCAATACGCCAACAGGCCATCAAGCAGACTCGACCGCTCGTGGAATTTGATCGAGTAATTTACGTAGCTCGTCGACATCAAACGGTTTGCTCAAGTAATGGTTCATGCCGACATCGGAACACTTCGCCTGGATTTCCGGCACCACGTGAGCGGTCATTGCAACTACGGGAATTTCTGAGCAGCTTTCGGTCTCGCGAATTTTCCGAGTGGCCTCGATTCCATCCATTACCGGCATTTCGACATCCATCAGCACGACATCGAATTCGTTTTGTTCAAGTTTCTGCAGTGCTTCAAGTCCATTTTCGGCGACTCGAATGCTGTGGCCCATTCGCTCAATCAATTCAACTGCAATCTGTTGATTGATTTTCACATCTTCCGCCAGCAACACGTTCAGTGGTCGTAAACTCTCCTGTTCGGTTTGCTGATCTATACCATTCGGGCCCGCCTGCGTGATCTCGATTCCCAACAGTTGATAAATACCGTCCAGCAGTTCATCTCGTCGGGCGGGACCGGCAACAGCGACCACATCACTGGATTCGGAATATCTCTCCCCAATTTCGGGCTGCGTAATTGGAAACACAACGAGTACTTTGGACTGACATGATTCAATTTCTGCATCCAGCCGTTCCAGATCACTCTCCGAAATCGGGTTCATGTTGGGCAGGCAAACAACCACACAATCATGACCCTGTTCGGTGCCGATAGCTGGCGAGTCAAATTCATTGACCAGAATTTGCTGCGATTTCAAGAAGCGAGAAATCGAACTTCGCTGGCAATCCTGGATTGCCGCGACCAGGCAAGTTCTACCTTTTAATTCTGAATCGCTCGCACGTGCCTGAAAGAGTTCATCTCGATCCAAATCGACCTCGAACAGGAACTGACTTCCGTCTCCGGGTTGACTCTCCACCCAGATTCGACCGTCCATCATTTCAATCAGCCGCTGGCAAATTGACAGCCCCAGTCCGGTCCCTCCATAGCGCCGAGTGGTTGAACTGTCGGCTTGACTGAACGAGCCGAATACATCTTTTTGTTTATCGAGCGGGATTCCAATTCCAGTATCTTTAACCGTCACGCGAACTTTCTGGCTCGTCTCGTTTTGCTCGACAATACTCGCAGTAATTGAAACACATCCGTCTTCGGTAAACTTGATTGCGTTACCTACCAGGTTGTTGATCACCTGTTCGATTCGCCCCGGATCGCCCACCAATCCCTGGCAAATTTCTGGATCGATATCTGTCACAAACTCCAAACCCTTATGCAGGGCATTCACGGCCATCAACTGGCTGACATCTTCCAGCATACTGGGCAAATCCAGCTCGACTTTTTCCAGGTCCAGTTTGCCGGCTTCGATTTTCGAAAAGTCCAGAATGTCGTTGAGAATTCGCAGCAGTGAGTTGGCCGAATGTTTGACCGTACCCAGATAACCTCGCTGAGTTTTGGAGAGGTCAGTTCCCAGCGCCAATTCAGTCATTCCCAATACCGCATTCATGGGCGTCCGAATTTCGTGGCTCATCGTGGCCAGAAATTCACTCTTGGCCTGGCTGGCCAGCTCAACTCGAGATTTGGCATCTTCGAGTTCTTTCTGTGCCTGGGTGAGCTCCAAAGCGATTCGTTTCAGCTTCTTGTTGGAAACCACCAATTCGTTTGCACGGTGATTTAACTGTGCCGTTCGGTCTTCGACTCGAATTTCTAAAGTCTCGTTCAGATCTTCCAGCTTGGTAAAGCCATCTGCATTTTCCAATGCCGCACCGGCGATTGTTCCAATGAAGTCGCCCAGTTGTTCTTCAACACGGCCAAACAAATCTGCAATTTCTGAGTGGCTGGTTCTCAAACAAGCCACCAACTCGCCGCGTCCGTAAATCGGAATCACCATCACCGAGCGACTGGTGCCTGTCAAAACATATTGCTTGAGATCGGCATGCTGTGAAAGTGAAGCTGTCTGGCCAATGGTGGTGGCTCGGTTGAATGCTGCGTAGTCCGAGTCGTCCCATTTTTTAACCGAGTCGGAAATCACCGGTTCGAAAGAATTTTCATTCTGCGTTACATCGACTATCTCGCACTGATCACCGCGAATCAAACGGCTCGCTGCAATTGAGGCTTGTTGTAAAATCGAGTTTCGATCAAGTTGATTGGCGATCGAACGCCCTGAGGTCATTACCTGCGCAAACCGGTCGGCAAGCGAAACTGTAATGTTTTCACGGCGGGTTTTTTGCGAGTTTTTGATGTCGATCAAATACTCGCTGTACTTCGGAACCGATTGTACGGGTACACCATCATCTTTGATGACATTCAGGCAATACTTGCCCAACTCTTCTTCATGTCGAGCATCAATTTTGCGAGCTGATTTGATCGACTCTTTGAGGAACATCTTCGCCCGCAGCTTCTTGCCTTCAATCGCGCAGATCAAACCTGTTTCACGTTTGAGGTGCGGAACCGTATGTTTATAAGGCCAGGACTTGCTGCGCCC